>NZ_JBHYIQ010000071.1:0-22684 GCF_042739895.1 Amycolatopsis sp. NPDC059021 | reverse complement strand
CTCCCAAGACCTCTCGCCTGAGGCTCAACTTGATTGCGGGCGACGAGACTCCCGCGCCCACCCCTCCCCCGCCCCCCGGCAGCGCCGCCGCGCGAGGCGCCACTCGTCACGACGAACATGCCGAACGCTGTCAAGGGGCCTTCACTACGCTCAGCGCTCTCAAGGACCCCTTCACAGCACGGCGAATCCCCAATGCGCACCCTCGGCGGCCTCGGCGGTTGTGCACAGCGTGGCGGAGTCGGACACTCAGAGCAAGCATCGGGCACCCGTCAGTCACGGTCTCGCATAAATCAGTCTCCGGCCGACGCTCGCCCGTTTGGGCTGGTCAACACGGCAGGGCTTGGCGTGTGCCGGAGCGGCAGCTAGGATGGCGAATTACCGAACGTACGGTAGGTAATTCGGGCTTCAGCACCTCGCCACCACGCAGCCGCACGACAGACTGAGAGGGTCGGACCCCATGGCATTGCTCCGCAGTTACGTTTCCGGCGAGTGGCACACGGCCACGGACGACGGCGTACCGCTGCACGACGCGGCCACCGGTGAGGAGGTCGCCCGGATCTCCTCGGCCGGCGTCGACTTCGCGGCCGCGCTGGAGTACGGCCGCCGGGTCGGCGGCCCCGCGCTGCGCGAGCTGACGTTCCACCAGCGGGCCGCGCTGCTCAAGGCGCTCGCCTCGCACCTGCGTGAGCATCGTGAGGAGCTGTACGCGCTGTCGGCGAAGACCGGCGCGACGCTCGGCGACTCGAAGTTCGACATCGACGGCGGCTTCGGCACGTTGTTCGCTTACTCCAGCAAGGGTAAGCGCGAAATGCCCAACGACACGGTGTACGTCGACGGCAACGTCGAGCAGCTCAGCAAAGGCGGCACCTTCGTCGCGCAGCACATCTGCACGCCGCTGCGCGGGGTCGCGATCCAGATCAACGCGTTCAACTTCCCGGTGTGGGGCCCGCTGGAGAAGCTCGCGCCCGCGTTCCTCGCCGGGGTGCCGAGCCTGATCAAGCCCGCCAGCCAGACCGCGTACCTGACCGCGCGCCTGGTCGAGCTGATCATCGAGTCCGGCATCCTGCCCGAGGGGTCGGTGCAGTTCGTCGCCGGAAGCGTCGGCGACCTGCTCGACCACGTGACCGCGCAGGACCTCGTCTCGTTCACCGGGTCCGCCTCCACCGCGCGGAAGCTGCGCGCGCATCCGGCGATCGTCCGCAACGCCGTCCGGTTCACCGCCGAGGCCGACTCGCTGAACTGCTCGATCCTCGGTCCGGACGCGAAGCCGGGGACCACGGAGTTCGACCTCTACGTCAAGCAGCTCGTCACCGAGATGACGGTCAAGGCGGGCCAGAAGTGCACCGCGATCCGCCGCGCGTTCGTGCCCGCCGAACTGCTGGACGACGTCGCCGCCGCGGCGAGCGCGCGGCTGGCGAAGACCACCGTCGGGAACCCCGCGTCCGAAGGCGTCCGGATGGGCGCGCTCGCCAGTCTGGAGCAGCGCGAGGAGGTCCGCCGCTCGCTCAAGGCGCTGCTCGACGCGGGCAGCGTGGTCTTCGGCGATCCCGAGACGGTGGAGGTGGTGGACGCCGACGCCCAGCGTGGCGCGTTCATCTCCCCGGTGCTGCTCAAGGCCGACCCGGAACGCTCCGAGCCGCACGAGGTCGAGGCCTTCGGGCCGGTGTCGACGTTGCTGCCGTACACCTCCGTCGAGGAGGTCGTGGAGCTGGCCGCGCGCGGTGGCGGCAGCCTCGCCGGATCGATCGTCAGCGCGGACAAGGAATTCGTACGGGACGTCGTGCTCGGCACCGCGCCGTACCACGGACGTCTGCTGGTGCTCGACGCCGAGGACGCCAAGGAGTCCACCGGTCACGGTTCGCCGATGCCGCAGCTCGTGCACGGCGGTCCCGGCCGCGCGGGCGGCGGCGAGGAGATGGGTGGCGTCCGCGGCGTGCTGCACCACATGCAGCGCACCGCCGTCCAGGGCTCGCCCGCCGCGCTCAGCGCCGTCACCGGCCGGTGGGTCGCGGGGGCGCCACGCGAGGAAGGCGTCCACCCGTTCCGGAAGTCCTTGGCGGAGCTGAAGATCGGGGACTCGGTGGTCGCCGGGCCGCGTCCGGTCACCCGCGCCGACATCGACCACTTCGCCGAGTTCACCGGGGACACCTTCTACGCGCACACGGACCCCGAGGCCGCCGCCGCGAACCCGCTGTTCGGCGGGATCGTCGCGCACGGCTACCTCATCGTCTCGTTCGCGGCCGGCCTGTTCGTCTCGCCGGAGCCGGGCCCGGTGCTGGCCAACTACGGCCTGGAGAACCTGCGGTTCCTCACCCCGGTCAAGGCCGGGGACGAGCTGACCGTGACGTTGACCGCGAAGCAGATCACCCCGCGCATCGACCAGGACTACGGCGAGGTCCGCTGGGACGCCGACGTCACCAACTCCGAGGGCGAGTCGGTCGCGAAGTACGACGTGCTGACCCTGGTCGCGAAGGAGCAGCCATGACGGCCACAGTGTCCGAACAAGCACCGTCCGAAAAGGACCTCGAGGCGCATTTCGAGCACACCATCGAGCGCGACCAGCGCGTCGAGCCGCGTGACTGGGTGCCCGAGGGCTACCGCAAGACGATGATCCGGCAGATCGCGCAGCACGCGCATTCGGAGATCATCGGCATGCAGCCGGAGGGCAACTGGATCACCCGCGCGCCCTCCTTGCGGCGTAAGGCGATCCTGCTGGCGAAGGTGCAGGACGAGGCCGGCCACGGGCTGTACCTGTACTCGGCGGCGGCGACACTGGGCGCGGATCGCGCGGACCTGACGGACAAGCTGATCACCGGGCGGCAGAAGTACTCGTCGATCTTCAACTACCCGACGCTGACCTTCGCCGACGTCGGCGTGATCGGCTGGCTCGTCGATGGTGCGGCGATCTGCAACCAGGTCCCGTTGTGCCGCAGCTCGTACGGGCCCTACGCGCGGGCGATGATCCGCATCTGCAAGGAGGAGTCGTTCCACCAGCGGCAGGGCTACGAGCTGCTGATGACGATGATGCGTGGCACCGAGCAGCAGCGGGAGATGGTGCAGGAGGCGGTGAACCGCTGGTGGTGGCCGTCGCTGATGATGTTCGGCCCGCCCGACGCGGATTCGCCGAACACCGCGCAGTCCATGGCGTGGAAGATCAAGCGGCACACCAACGACGAGCTGCGCCAGCGCTTTGTCGATATGTCGGTGCCGCAGGCGGAGGCGCTGGGCGTCACCTTCCCCGACCCGGACCTGAAGTGGAACGCCGAACGTGAGCACTACGACTTCGGCGCCGTCGACTGGGACGAGTTCAAGAACGTGTTGAAGGGCAACGGCCCCTGCAACGCGCAGCGGATCGCGCACCGGCGCCGCGCGCACGAGGACGGCGAATGGGTGCGTGCGGCGGCCGTCGCCCACGCACGGAAGCAGGAGGCTCGGCGATGAAACACGACTGGCCGCTGTACGAGGTGTTCGTCCGCGGCAAGCGCGGGCTGAACCACGTGCACGTCGGCTCGCTGCACGCGGCCGACGACGAGATGGCGCTGCACCACGCCCGCGACCTGTACACCCGCCGCAACGAGGGCGTGTCGATCTGGGTCGTGCGCGCCGAAAACATCACCGCGTCGAGCCCGGACGAGAAGGACCCGTTCTTCGCGCCCAGCGGGGACAAGGTCTACCGGCATCCGACGTTCTACGACATTCCCGAGAATGTGCCGCACATATGAGTTTCGACAACGTTTACGAGGCCATCACCGAAGAGAACGACGCGCGGTGGGCCTTCGGCACCGGGTTCGAAGATCCACTGTCCGGTGTGGACACCACGGTGCCGTCCGGTGTGGACGGTGCGGCGCTGGCGGCGTACTGCCTGATGCTCGGCGACGACGCGCTGATCTTCTCGCACCGGCTGCAGGAGTGGTGCACGAACGCGCCCGAACTGGAGGACGAGGTCGCGATCGCGAACATCGCGCTCGACCTGCTCGGCCAGGCGCGGCTCCTGCTCGCCCGCGCGGGCAAGGCCGACGGTTCCGGTCGCGGTGAGGACACGCTGGCGTTTCTTCGTGCCGAGAACGAATTCCGCAACGTCCGGCTCGCCGAACTCGGCGGCGGTCACTTCGGGCACCTGATCGCGCGGCTGTTCGTGTTCGCCACCTGGCGGCTGGCCCTGTTCCAGCGGCTTGAGTCTGATGCCGCCTCCGCGGGAGGAAGTACGTCGGCGGAGTCCAGTGTGGACCCGGTGCTCGCGGCCATCGCGGCCAAGGGCGTCAAGGAACTCGCCTATCACCGCGAGTACGCGGCCGGGTGGCTGGTCCGCCTCGGTGACGGCACCGAGCTGTCGCACGAGCGCATGCAGGAAGGGCTCGACGAGGTCTGGCCGTACGTCGGCGAGCTGTTCGAGACGCATCCGGTCGAACTGGTCGACGCCGCGACGGTGCGTCCGGAGTTCGATGCCGTTCTCGACCAAGCGCTGACCGCCGCGACGCTGTCTCGTCCCGAGGTGGGTCCGCGCGCGGGCGTGTCCGGCCGGATGGGCCGGGACGGTGTGCACACCGAACAACTGGGCTTCCTGCTGGCCGAGCTGCAGAGCGTGGCCAGGGCGATGCCGGGGGCGACATGGTGAGCGCGCTCGCCGTGGCGTCCACGGTCACCGATCCCGAGCTGCCGATGCTGACGCTCGCGGATCTCGGCGTCCTGCGCGATGTGTCCGAAGTGGACGGCCGGGTGACGGTTGCGATCACCCCCACCTACACCGGCTGTCCGGCGATGGACACCATGCGTGACGACCTGGAGCACGCGCTTCGGGACGCGGGATTCGCCGAGGTCGAGATCCGGACCGTGCTGGATCCGGCGTGGTCGAGCGACTGGATCACCGAGTCCGGCAAGCGGAAGCTGGCCGCCGCCGGGATCGCCCCGCCGGGCGCGGCGCCGCGGCGTCCGGCCGGACCGATCCCGCTCACTCTGGGCGCGCCGGTGTCGCGGGTCGTGTGCCCGCACTGCGGTTCGGCCGACACCGAGGAGCAGTCGCGGTTCAGCGCGACCGCGTGCAAGGCGCTGCGCCGCTGCCGGTCCTGTCTCGAACCGTTCGAACACGTCAAGGAGATCTGAGTGACCGCCACGATTTCCCGGCGCACCGCCTTCCACACCCTGCGCGTGGCGGGCGTCGAGCGGCTGTGCTCCGACGCGGTCGCCGTTACCTTCGACGTCCCTCCGGAACTGGCGGCGGAGTTCGACTTCCGGCCCGGCCAGTCGCTCACCCTGCGGCGGGTGGTGGACGGCCGCGACGAGCGGCGCTCATACTCGATCTGTGCCGCGGCGGGGGAGCGGCCGCGGGTGGGCGTGCGCGAGGTACCGGGCGGGCTCTTCTCGAGCTGGCTGGTGCACGACGTCCGGCCGGGCGACGAGATCGAGGTCGCCGCGCCGACCGGGTCGTTCACGCCCGACCTTGCGGCAGGCGGACACCACGTGCTGATCGCCGCCGGCTCCGGGATCACCCCGGTACTCTCGATCGTGGCGTCGCTGCTGGGCAACTCGCCGGACGCGACCGTGACGGTGCTGTACGGCAACCGTCGCACCGACACCGTCATGTTCGCCGACGAACTCGCCGACCTGAAGGACCGCTGGCCGTCCCGCCTGGAACTCGTGCACGTCCTGTCCCGGGAACCGCGCGAGGCCGAGCTGTTCACCGGACGGCTGGACGTCGAGAAGCTGAGTGCTCTGTTCACCGCGCTGGTCCCGGTCGCCGACGTCGCGCACTGGTGGCTGTGCGGCCCGTTCGGCATGGTGACCGGTGCCCAGGAACTCCTGGCGTCACTGGACGTCCCCGGCGACCGCGTGCACCAGGAACTGTTCTATGTGGACGACCTCCCGCCGGAGCCGGTGCGGCATCCCGAACCGGGCGTCGAGGGCGCTGCCAGCGACGTCACGCTGATCCTGGACGGCCGCTCCACCACCATGAGCCTCTCGCGCGAGACCTCGGTGCTGGACGGCGCGCAGCGCTTCCGCCCCGATCTGCCCTTCGCGTGCAAGGGCGGCGTGTGCGGCACCTGCCGCGCCAAGGTGACGTCGGGAAAGGTGGACATGCGACGGAACTTCGCCCTCGAAAAGTCCGAAGTGGACGCCGGTTTCGTGCTCACCTGCCAGTCGCTCCCGGTCTCGGAGACCGTCACCGTCGACTTCGACGCCTGAGTTCCGAGCCCAGCTCGGCGGCTGTGTGGTGGCCGCTCAGCAAGCGATCCTGACGTCGGTGCCGTCCGCGGAGACTCCATGACCAGTGCTCGGCGGTCGCTCAGCCGACAATCCGGCGGGAGGAGAGGTCGATGACCGTGGCTGGGTAAAGCCATCCTTCCCAGGCAGAGTGAGCTGATGTCGCCGCACCAGCCTTGGTTGATGGTTGTGGTGGCACACGCGAAGTCGCGTTGGATGAGGTCACGGGTGGGAGCGGCTGCGGGGACGGTGGTGGTGTGCCATCGTCTGGGCGTGCGGCCGCACAGGCACTGGGGCGCATGAGCCGGGCGATCCGATTGTGTCCGTGGGGTGACCGGTTGCGGCCAGTTCCGCGTGGGGTTCGCGCGGCCCTGTAAGTGCCCGCGGTGCGGGTGTGGATCTCGGTGATCTGCTGGGCGAGGATGGTGTCGTCACGGTCGTGCTGGGACGTGGTGACGCTGCGGTGGGCGTGGTAGGCGGCACGGGCGGCGCTGAGTAGCTCCCAGGAGCGTTTACGTTGCCGGTGGTGCGAGCCTCCGCCTCGATGGATAGGTACACGTTCACCGGGTCTCGTTCCCGCAGTCGGCGGGTCTCGGCGTTCAGCGCCGCGGGCTCGGCGCTGGTGGGTCCGTCGGTGCGGGTTCCACCGTCGATCTAGGTCCGCTTGCTCCAGTTGCGCACCGCCGAGTCGGTGAACTCGAACCAACTACGGCCTGTGGTCTCGATCGCTCGCTACGCAGGCACATACCGGCGATCTCAGCCTTGAACTCGGCGCACTCTGGTCAGAGATGTCCGTCAAAGACGGGCCAAGCCCACGGTCATCGGTTACCCATGCAGGACTCACCGATGCTCCGAGACTCAAGTGGTCGATGTCGGCGCAAGCCGGAGAAAACTTAGAAGTGGCCTAGGTTCTGGGGTGGATGGTGTTGCGTCGGGGTGTGCGGGTGGCGTCCAGCCAGGCGGGCGGTATGAACTCGGGTAGTCCGTCGGTGGTGATGCGGACTTCCCATTCGGAGTGGTGGATGAGCTTGTGGTGGACGGAACATAAGAGCACGAGATTGTCCACTTTGGTCTCACCATGGTGTGCCCAAAACACCACATGATGCGCCGTACAACGGTAAGCAGGAGCATCACAGCCCGGGAAGGCGCAACCACCATCGCGGCGGATCAGCGCCCGTCGGATGGCGGGGGTGGCCAGCCGTTGCGCCCGGCCCACGTCGAGAGGTTCGCTGTGCGAGCCCAGCACCATCGGGATGATCTTCGCGTCGCAAGCCAGTCGCCGTGCTTCGGCGGCGGTGATCTCCCCGAGCAGATCGAGAGTGGCCTGACCGATCCCGGACCGCAGCTCTTCCAAGCTGACTGTCACGACAATGTGGGTGGCTTCCCCGGCCTGCGTCGGCAGATCGGGATGTTCGGCCCACATCCGCACCAGTTCCGAGAACGCGCAACCCCGCCGTTCCCACTGAGTACGCGTGTCCCGCCCCTCTTCCTCAGTGGCCGGGCGAGGCTTCGCGAGCGGATCCAGCATCGCTTGCAGCCGTGCGGAGGTTTCATCGTCGACCCGGGCTTTGATCTGATGCCCGCCGTCGCGGTGCGGGGCGATGGAGAACTCGGGCTGGAAGGGTTTCGGGTCCCGGGTTTTGGGCTCTTTCCCGTCGGGGTCGAGCTGGCTCAGCAGGCGTCGTCCGGCGGCCCGGATTTCGCGGGGTCCGGCGGCGCGGGCTAGTTCGGCCAGGATCTTCTCCGCCTGGTCCCGATCCTGCACCGACACGGTCTTGGGAAGCTTGTCCAGCACCCGCAGGATCTCGTCGATCTGCGCGGCCCCGACCGCACCCTCGCTCGCGGCCTGCGCCGTCGCGGGCGCAGTAGGCGGCTGCTCGCCGGAAGTCAGGTCGCGGGTGCCATTGAGCGCCAACGCTCGCGCCGCCCGTGCTTTCGCCTCGGCGTGGGGAATGTTCAATGTCTCCTGCAACAGTCGCACGAGGCTGCCGTATCCGGTGGTGTCACGTATCCCGCGCCGTTCGAGTTCGGCCATGACCTCGCCCTGGACAGCAGCCTCACGCCGCTGCACACACTCGGACTCCAGGAGCCTGTCCAGCAGGCAGCCGACATCCTCGCGCCACCACTCGGTGCGCGTCGCGGAGGTGTTGCTGTCGACTGACATACCTCCACGATACGCCGCCTGATCGAACATGTGTGCTATCGATCGGGTGAACCTGCAGAACGCACTTTTCCTTGCTGTATAAGGAATGTGGTGAAAATTCGATGCGGGACTCCTCATTGGGAGGAGTTTGGGGGGCAGGCGATATGAGAGATTCAGCCCAGGGCGGAATCGGTGGCGGTACAGGTCGAAACCGTGCTCCGCTGGAATGATGCGAGCGGCCTACGACGAGATCGCGGACTGGTACGAAGAGGAATTCCTGAGGGCCGGGCGAGGAAAGGGAGACGATCCGCTCGGCATCGACGCCGCGCTGCGTGACCTCCTCGGGCGGGGCGGCGGACTTTGCCTGGAGATCGGCTGCGGTACCGGCGTCCACGCGGCCGGCGTGCGTGACCTCGGGTGGACTCCCGTGGGGATCGACCTTTCCGGCGGGATGCTGCGTCATGCGCGAAACAGGCTGCCCATCGCCAAGGCCGACGCCGAACGGCTACCCCTGAAGGACAACAGCGTTCCCGCGGTCATCGCGATGATGGTCCACACCGACATGCCCGGCTATCCCGCGGTGCTGCGCGAGGTGGCCAGGGTGCTGCGGCCGGGTGGGGTGTTCGTGCATGTGGGTGTCCATCCCTGCTTCTGTGGTGGGTTCGCCGATCGCGGCGACCTGGACGCCGTGGTCATTCGTCCCGGATACCTCGACGGCCATTGGACCAAGGAGTCGTGGACGGATCGGGGGATCCGGGACAAGGTCGGCGCCACGCATCGTCCGCTGCCCGAACTGCTGCACGCGTTCCTCGCCGCCGGGCTGACGCTCGAACGGTTCGCCGAGGGTGGTACTCCGACCCCGGTGGTACTGGCGATGAAGGCGTGCAAAGGACGTTAGCGCGGGCTGGACGTGGCCTGTCATTCACTCCTTTGTGGACAGAGGGGACGTCACTGAGCCGGGCGGATGTTCGCGTTGCGGTGGAACACGTTCTCAGGGTCGTACTCGGCCTTGATCCGGGACAGCCGCTCGTATTTCTCCGCGCCGTAGGACGCCCGCACCCGGTCGTAGTCCTGTTCGTTCATGAAGTTCACATAGCCCGCGGAGTTGCTCGCGTGCGGCGCCAGCGCGGCCCAGAACGTCCTGGCCCACTCCCGTTCGGCGGCGTGCACGGCGGGATCGGTCGCGAGGCCGGCCATGTTGACCACGTAGCCGCCGCGCCTGCTGCCGCCGAACGCGGTCGCTTCTTCGGGAATCGTGGTGTAGGCGCCCTGCATCGGGAGGATCGGCATGATCGACATCGGCGAGGTCCGGCGCGGCAGGTGTTCGGTGATCACGGCGATGACGTCCTCGGACAGATCGTCCACGTAGGCGCCCTTTTCGTAGGCCAGGATGCCCCACGGCGCGGCGCCGTCGATGAGCTTCTGGAGTTCGACGTACGGCATCGACGTGACCATCTCGAACAACGGCGTCAGGCCCTCCCGGACGTTCTCGGCGATCGAAGCGTGCGCGTCCTCGCCGCCGAATCCGGCGACGATCAGCGCGTAACCCGGCGCGAAGTGGTACTCGTCTGGGACGAACGGCGCCGGTGGCGCGTTGAGACCGGCGATCAGCGCGCCGGAGTCCTCGCCGAGGCCGGAGATGATCCGCCGCGCGAGGCGGAGCGCGGGGATGCCGTCGGCGGCGCCCCAGAAGAACAGCCCGACCCGCACCAACGGGCCGACCGGATGCGCGCGGAACTCGAATTCGGTCACCACGCCGAAGTTCCCGCCGCCACCTCGCAGCGCCCAGAACAGCTCCGGGTGCTCGTCGGCGGCGGCCCGCAGGATCCGGCCGTCCGCGGTCACCACCCGCGCCGCGATCAGGTTGTCGCAGGACAGCCCGAACGCGCCGGTGAGCCAGCCCAGCCCGCCGCCGAGGGTGAGTCCGCTGATCCCGGTGTGGCTTACCGTGCCGCCGGGGACCGCCAGGCCGTGCTGCTGGGTGGCCGCGTCCAGTTCGGCCCAGGTGAGCCCGGCACCGCAGCGCACGGTGCGGGCGTCCGGATCGACCGTGACCGACTTCAGCGGTGTCAGGTCGACGACCAGCCCGCCGTCGCACACCGCCATGCCGCCGAAGTTGTGCCCGCCGCCGCGCACCGCGACCTCGAGCCCCTGCTCACGGGCGAACGCGAGCGCGGCGGCGACGTCCTCCGGCCCCGCGCAGCGGGCGATCACCGCCGGGCGCCGGTCGATCTCCCCGTTCCAGACCGAACGGGCCTGGTCGTAGTCCGCATCACCCGCGGTGAGCACCGTTCCTCGCAGGGCGCCGCGCAGGGCGTCCACGTTTCGCTCGGCGATCGAAGTCATGACGGGTGCTCCGCTCTCTCGGCGATCACCCGGCGACCGGCTGTCACCAAAACTCCGGTGGCGGGCGTAGTCACCTACGTCGTCCGTCACGGGTAGGCGTTACGTTTCGCGGGCCCGCAGTTTTTCACTCCGCGGAGGGCGATTTTCAGCCTGGATAGCGGAGATTCACGGGAGTCTCGGCAGTCGCCGTCGCCTGCCGCGCTTTCGTTGCTCCGCCGGGGTTTCCTCCTGGGACACGTCGTCCTGGGGTTCCTCCGCCTCGTTCGGATCGGCGAGGCCGAGCATTTCCGCCGCGAGTTCCTGCGAGCTCGCGAACATCCCGGTGGGTTCCGTCTTCGCCCGCCGCAACGCCGAGGGGCGCAGCCGGTTGTAGCCCCGGACCGAGACCGGACGCCGGGTCCGCACGTCGTACGCGGGCTCGTCTTCCAGCTCCGAGGCGAGTTGCTTGTCGATGAGGATCGTCCCCGGCCGGGCCACCGACGTCAGCCGGGCCGCGAGGTTGACGACCGAGCCGTACACGTCGCCGTAACGGCTCAGGATCCGGCCCGACGCCATGCCCGCGCGGACCCCGGGCAGATCGTCGGCCTGCTCGGCCCGTTCGGTCAGTGCCAGCGCGATCTCGGCGGCGTCGACTGCGGAGTCGGCCACGAAGAGCACCTCGTCGCCGATCATCTTCACGACGCGCCCGTGCTGTTCCGCGATGACCTCGGTGGCCAGCGACTCGAACGCGTCGAGCACGCGGCCCAGCTCGTCCTCGTCGATCTGCCGGGTCAGCCGCGTGTAGCCCACCATGTCGACGAATCCGACGACCTCGGTGCGCTCCTCCAGATCCTCGTCCGTGGCCATCGCACGGCCCGCGTAGGCCGCGAGATGGCGGCGCCAGACGTAGTTCTGCACCTGTTCCAGCTCGGGCAGCAGGCGATCGACCAGCCGCGCGATCTGGCGTTCGTTCCCGGCCATCTCCGGCTGTTCGGTGATCAGCGTCCACAGCATGTGCACCTGCCACTCGGCCAGCCGCGACAGATGCTGGCCGAGCGCGCGGGTCACCGCCACCTCGACGCTCTGGTCGATCAGCCCGGACTGGACGAGCTGGTCCGCCGTGCGGACGGCGTCGATGTCGGCGTCGGTGAAGACGACCTCGTCGTCGCCGACCGAGGCGAAGCCCAGCGCGCGCCACAGCCGCAGCGAACGTTCCGGCGGCACACCGGCCTTCTCGGCGACCTCGGCCCGGGTGTACTTGCGTTTCCCGCCGAGGAGGATCCGCTCGAGCCGTTGCTGGAGCTCGGCCCCCGCGACGGGATCGCCGGAATCGGTCACGTGGTGTGCACGATCAGCACGTCCACCCCGGACTTGCGGGCCACCTCCGAGGGCACCGAGCCGAGGATGCGCCCGGCGAGGGTGTTGAGCCCGCGGTTCCCGACGACCAGCAGGTCCGCCGAACGTTCCGACACGACCTTGCGCAGCGACTCGACCGGCTCGCCCTTGACCGCGACGGTGTCGATGTCCTTCGCGCCCGCCTTCGCCGCGCGGTCCCTGGCGGACTGCAGCGTGTCCTCCGCCGGGGCCGAGCCGACGACCTGGTACGCCTCGTCGCCGAGGACGTCCTGCGCCTTCTCGACGTCCTGCTTGCTGGCCGGGAAGTAGGCGCACGTGATGACCAGCTTCGCGCCCGAGTCGCCGGCGACCGAGGCCGCCCTGTCGACCGCCGCGAACGACGAGTCCGAGCCGTCCGTCCCTACCACCACGGTCCGATATGCAGCCATGCGCCAACCTCCACCGAAGCTCGCCTCTTCCCGCGTGAGCAGCGACGACGCCCGGTCCAGTGGACCCGTGCGGGCCGTCGGCCGCTCTTGTCGGGACGTAGGTTACTCGCCAGTCGGTTTCTGCGCTCCGGATGGCCGGGGAGAAGGCTGCGGCTTGGGCACGTTCGCGGTGCTGAGCTGGACCGTCTTCTCCGAATCGCCGCCCTGTGACGCCTTCACGGTCGGCTTGGCGGCCTTCGGCTGCGCCTTGACGGACGTGCCGGCGGACGTCCCGGCGGCGGGCGCCATGAGCTCGGCGGGGATCTCCGGTTCGTCGCCGAGCACCGTGCTCGCCTCGGCCAGCACGGTGCGGGCCGCGCGAACCTGCTCGGCTAGCCCGGCGCGGACCGTCCGCAGCGACTCGACGCGCTCGTTGGCCTGGGAGATCCGCCGGTTCGACTCCTCGGTGGCGACGCGGACGCGGCGGCGCGCCTCGTCGGCGGCCTCGGCGAGCCGGGCGTTGGCCTCGGTGATCGAGTCCTGCTTGCGCTTGTTGGCGTCGGCCACCGATTCACGCTGGCGGCGCTCGATGTCGGCCTTCGCCGCGGTTTCCTCTTCGAGCACCTTCGCGCGGATCGCGGCGGCGTCCTCGGTCGCCTCGCGGACGCGGCGAGCGGCCTCGGCCTTGCTCGCCGCCTCCTGCTCGGCCAGCGCGCGCATGGCCTCGGTGCGCCGCGTGGCCATCGCGATCTCGAAGTCCTCTTCGACCTGCGTGCGCCGCGCCTCGGACTCGGCGTCGAGCCGGTCGCGCTCGGCCTTGGCCTTGTCGGTGATGTCCTTCGCCTCGGCCCGCGCGTCCTCGAGGACCTTGCGGTGCTCGGCTTCCATCTCCTTGCGCCGCAGGTCGAGCTCGGTGAGCAGCTGCTCGTAGCGGGCACGCATGGCGCTCGCGTCGGTCTCGGCCTTGGCCCGGATGTGCCCGGCCTCGGCCTCGGCCCGTGCCTTCGTGTCGGCGGACTCGTCCTGGGCCAGCCGCAGCATCCGCTGCAGGCGCTCGGAAAGGCCCTCCACGCTCGTCGGCGGCTGGGCCAGCCGGTCGACCTGGCCGCGGAGGTCCGCGATCTCGCCGCGGGCGATCTCCAGCTGCCTGGCCAGATCGCCCGCCTGCGCGATGGCGGCGTCCCGATCGGCGGTGAGCATCTTCAGATCGGCGTCCAGCCGCTCCAGGTGCTCATCGACCTGTGCCCGGCTGTACCCGCGCTTCGCCACGTCGAAGCCGGCTCCCAGCGGCACCAGCTCCCGTTCCTCGCCAAGGCTCATCCTTCTACCGTAGTCGCAAGTGAGTCACGGACGGGTGAGCACCCGGTCCGCGCCGGGTGTCCTGCGGTGAGTGCACGGCCTGGTGCGGCGCGTGGCGGCGTGCCCGCCGTGACAAAGCTCATCGCGATGTCACGGCATGGCACGCCGGCGGCGGACGGCTACGCGCCGCGGAAGGCGTTGATGCCGTCCAGGTGCTTGGCCCGCAGTTCCTCGTCGCGGACGCCGAGACCCTCCTCGGGCGCCAGCGCGAGGACGCCGACCTTGCCCTGGTGCGCGTTGCGGTGCACGTCCAGCGCGGCCTGCCCGGTCTCTTCGAGCCGGTAGGTCTTGGACAGTGTCGGGTGGATGAGGCCCTTCGAGATCAGCCGGTTCGCCTCCCATGACTCGCGGTAATTCGCGAAGTGGGAGCCGATGATCCGCTTGAGGTTCATCCACAGGTACCGGTTGTCGTACTGGTGCAGGTATCCCGACGTCGAGGCGCAGGTGACGATCGTGCCGCCCTTGCGCGCGGCGTAGACCGAGGCGCCGAAGGTCTCGCGGCCCGGGTGCTCGAACACGATGTCCGGGTCCTCGCCGCCGGTCAGTTCCCGGATCTTCGCGCCGAAGCGCTGCCATTCCTTCGGGTCCTGCTCGTGCTCGTTCTTCCAGAACTTGTAGCCCTCGGCGCTGCGGTCGATGATCAGCTCGGCGCCGAGCTTGCGGCAGATCGCGGCCTTCTCCGGGCTGGAGACCACGCACACCGGGATCGCGCCGCCGTTGAGCGCGTACTGCGTCGCGTACGAGCCGAGCCCGCCCGAGGCACCCCAGATCAGCACGACGTCGCCCTGCTTCATGTCCGCGCCGTTACGCGAGACGAGCTGCCGGTACGCGGTCGAGTTCACCAGCCCGGGGGAGGCGGCCTCCTCCCACGTCAGGTGCGCGGGCTTCGGCATCAGCTGGTTCGCCTTGACGAGCGCGATCTCGGCGAGACCGCCGAAGTTCGTCTCGAAGCCCCAGATCCGCTGCTCGGTGTCGAGCATCGTGTCGTTGTGCCCGTCCGGGCCTTCCAGCTCGACGTTGAGGCAGTGCGCGACGACCTCGTCGCCCGGCTTCCAGTTGTGCACGCCGACACCGGTGCGCAGCACGACGCCGGACAGGTCGGAGCCGACGACGTGGTACGGCAGGTCGTGGCGCTTGGCCAGCGGCGAGAGCTTGCCGTAGCGCTGCAAGAACTTGAACGTCGGGATCGGCTCGAAGATCGAGGTCCAGACGGTGTTGTAGTTGATCGCGCTGGCGAACACCGCGACCAGCGCCTCGCCGGGGCCGAGTTCGGGGACGGGGACCTCGTCGACGTGCAGCGACTTGCGCGGGTCCTTCTCCTTGCTGGGCAGGCCTTCGAACATGCCGACCTCGTCCGCGTGGACGGTCACCCCCCGATAGCTCTCGGGCATCGGCAGCGAACCCACCGCGGTGGTGTCGCCGGTGAGGATGGCCTGCTGGATTTCGCCGAGCTCAGTCATCGAACCTCCACGGGGCGGCGTTGGGCGCATCAAATTACTCGCCAGTAACTCGTGGGGGCAACTGTACGAGAGTAAGCGCACACGCGCCCGGTGAAGCCCTGGTCAGACCCCTTGACCGGCTGGCCAACCAAGAGGAGTATCGACCGTGCGGAAGCACTGGAAAAACGGAGTTCTCCACTGGAGGTGAGCACGATGAACGAAGTGTCGACGCGCCCTTGGACCCGCCCTCATGACTGGGCGGAGGTGGTCATCGGGGTCGTCGCCGCGCTTTCACCCCTTTGGCTGAGCACGAGCACCGGCGCGATGTGGACGATGATCGTTCTCGGTGCCCTGATCGCTCTCGACGGCCTCGCGTCGCTTGCCATGCCTGGCATGGTTTACGGCGAAGGCATCCAGATCGTGCTGGGCGTGTTGATGTTCCTCGCGCCCTGGGTGATCGGGTACACCGAGTTCAACGGGGCGTCCTGGACCTCGTGGGTCGCCGGTGTGCTGGTCGTCATCGCGGGCGCGGTCGCGATGCCGGTCGCACAGGCGGCGCACCGGATGGCCGGGTCACACTGAGCACTACGAAGGAGTAGTCATGAAGGACGACTCGGCGAAGGAGCGCATCCTGCGCGCGGCGGAAGCCCTCTTCGTCGAGTCGGGCTTCGATGCCACCCCGACCTCCCGCATCGCGGAGCGCGCCGGGGTGCCGAAGGGGCTGGTGCACTACTACTTCAAGCGCAAGGCCGACCTGCTCACCGCACTGGTCGAACGGCTGCCCGAGGAACGCATCGAGCCCGCCAACGTCGTCATCCCCGGCGACGTGGCGGGCAGCCTCGGCAGGCTGGTGCGCGAGCTGGACCGCCGGTTCACCGGCTCACGCGTGCTCTCACACCTGTTGTGGCGCGAGGCCGACACCCACCACGCCGTGCGCGACGCGCTGCTGGAGCGGTTCCAGATCCTGGTGCGCCAGGTGCGCGCGGTGATCGTCACCGCCACCGGCGGCAGCCTGCCGATCGCCGACGTCGACAGCGCGTCCGGCCTGCTCGCCAGGGCCGTCACCCATCGCCACGCCACCGCGCGGCACGCCGACGCGCTGCCGTCCGATATGGACGCCGAGCTGAAGTTCATCGCGAACGCGCTGACTTCGCGCAACGGCGGCGCCCCGGCCTAGTGCGCGGAATCGGTGGCGGGCTCGACGAGTTCCACGAGCACACCACCGGCGTCCTTCGGGTGCACGAAGTTGACGCGGCTGTTCGACGTCCCGCGCTTCGCCTCGGGGTAGAGCAGCCTCAGTCCCTGTGCCCGCAGCGCTTCGGCGGCAGCGTCCACATCGGACACGCGGTAGGCGAGCTGCTGGAGTCCCGGCCCGCTCTTGGCGAGGAACTTGCCGATCGCCGAGTCCTCGCGCAGCGGTGCCAGCAACTGGATCTGCGTCTCGGTGCCCGCGGTGCCGGGTGCGCGCAGCATCGCCTCGCGGACACCCTGCTCCTCGTTCACCTCCTCGTGTGCGACCTCCAGGCCGAAGTGCTCGGCGTGGAAGGCGATCGCGGCGTCGAGATCCGGCACCGCGATCCCCACGTGGTCGATGGCGGTGACAAAGGGCTTCAGGGCGTCAGTCATGCAGAGAGGATAGGGCTGTCACCGGGGTGACAACGTTCGCGAACGGGCGTGCCCCGGCTCACACTGGCTGCATCAAGAAGCCGTACCCACAGGTATGGTCGTTGCGACCGCCCTCGCGCCGAAGCTTGGAGGACTGCCGTGTCCGGTTCCGTGATCCTGGGTGCCGCCCGTACGCCCATCGGGCGATTGCTCGGTTCCTTGAAGGACTTCTCGGGCGCGCAGCTGGGCGGGGTCGCGATCAAGGCCGCGCTGGAGCGCGCCGGTGTCGCCCCCGAAGCCGTGCAGTACACGATCATGGGCCAGGTGCTCACCGCGGGCGCGGGCCAGATCCCCGCGCGGCAGGCCGCCGTGGCCGCGGGCATCCCGATGGACGTGCCCGCGCTGACCGTCAACAAGGTGTGCCTGTCCGGCCTCGACGCGATCGCGCTGGCCGATCAGCTCATCCGGGCCGGGGAGTTCGACATTGTCGTCGCGGGTGGCCAGGAGTCGATGACCCAGGCGCCGCACCTGCTGGCGAAGTCCCGTTCCGGCTTCAAGTACGGCGACACCACGCTCGTCGACCACATGGCCCACGACGGCCTGTTCTGCGCCTTCGACCAGGTCGCCATGGGTGCCTCGACGGAGAAGTACAACAGCCGCTACGGCGTCACCCGCGAAGCGCAGGACGCGTTCTCCGCGCGCTCGCACCAGCGCGCCGCCGCCGCGGCCGAGGCGGGCTACTTCGCCGACGAGATCGCGCCGGTGTCCATCCCGCAGCGCAAGGGCGACCCGATCCTGTTCTCCACCGACGAGGGTGTCCGCGCCGACACCACGGCCGAGGGCCTCGCCAAGCTGCGCCCGGCGTTCGCCTCCGACGGCACCATCACCGCGGGTTCGGCCTCGCAGATCTCCGACGGCGCCGCCGCGGTCGTCGTGGCGAGCAAGGCCAAGGCCGAGGAGCTGGGCCTCACGCCGCTCGCCGAGATCGGCGCGCACGGCGTCGTCGCCGGGCCGGACGCGAGCCTGCACGAGCAGCCGTCGAACGCGATCCTCGCGGCGCTGGCCAAGGAAAAGCTCGCCGCCGACGCGCTCGACCTGATCGAGATCAACGAGGCCTTCGCCGCGGTCGGCCTGGTCTCCACCGAGAAGCTGGGCGTGGACGCGGACAAGGTCAACGTCAACGGCGGCGCGATCGCGCTCGGTCACCCGATCGGCGCCTCGGGCGCGCGGCTGGCCGTGCACCTGATCCACGAGCTGGCCCGCCGCGGCGGCGGGCTCGGCGCGGCCGCGCTGTGCGGTGGCGGCGGCCAGGGTGACGCGCTGCTGCTGCGGGTGCCGAAGGCCTAGTGGCACTCGCTTTCGACCTCGACGAGCTGGTCGGCCGGGCGCGTGAAGGGCAGCATCGCGCCGTCGCCCGGCTGATCTCGCTCGTCGAGGACGCCAACCCGCGGGTCGCGGACGTCGCCAGGGCTTTGACGCCGTTCACCGGGAACGCGCGGATCGTCGGGCTCACCGGGCCGCCGGGTGTCGGCAAGTCGACATCGACGTCGGCGCTGCTCACGGCGCTGCGTGCGGCGGGGAAGCGCGTCGGCGTGCTGGCGATCGACCCGTCGTCGCCGTTCTCCGGCGGCGCGTTGCTCGGCGACCGGATCCGGATGACCGAGCACGCCACCGACCCCGGGGTGTTCATCCGCTCGATGGCCACCCGCGGGCATCTCGGCGGGCTGTCCTGGGCGACACCGCAGGCGGTCCGGGTACTGGACGCGGCGGGTTTCGACGTCGTGCTGATCGAGACCGTCGGGGTTGGACAGTCCGAAGTGGACGTCGTGAAGCTCGCCGACACGACGGTGGTGCTGCTGGCGCCCGGGATGGGCGACGGGATCCAGGCGGCCAAGGCGGGCGTGCTGGAGATCGCGGACGTGTTCGTGGTCAACAAGGCCGACCGCGAAGGCGCCGACGCGACCGTGCACGATCTGAAGCAGATGATCTCCTTGGCACGCCGGGAAATCCGCGGTCCGAGCTGGCGGCAGCCGATCGTGCCGACGGTGGCTTCGACGGGCCAGGGCGTCGACGACGTCGTCGGCGCCCTGGACGCACACCACGAGTGGCTGGTGACGCACGAGGAACTGCCGAGGCGCCGGGCGGCGCGGGCCAGGGACGAGGTGGAGGCCATCGCGGTGCGGCGGCTGCGTGCCGAACTCGCCGATCTGCGCCACGGCGACCGGCTGGCCGGGCTCGCCGATCGCGTGGTCGCCCGGGAGCTGGACCCCTTCGCGGCGGCGGACGAGCTGATCGAGGATCTGCGCCGCTGATCCGACTTCCGGCGCTGTCCGTCGTGTTGTGAGCCGCCCTATACTGCGTCCCTTCGTCTGCGACTGGAGGCAGGGCGTGCAGAGGTTCACCAAGATCGTCGTGGCAGTGCTGGGTTCCGGATTGATGCTCGCGCTGGGTGCCCCGGTGGCGTCCGCGGCCGCGCCCCCGAAGGTCACGCACGGCCCGTGCCAGTACACCGAGACGCCGGACGACCCGGCCGTGCGCCCGGTCCCGCTGCCGCCCGACCCCCGGCACACGCCGGCCTGGGGGAAGCCCCGCGTCCGGCTCTCGACCAACCAGGGCACGATCGGCCTGACCCTGGACCGCGCGAAGGCGCCGTGCACCGTCCAGAGCTTCCTGCACCTGACGACGCACCGGTTCTACAACCAGACGACGTGCCACCGGCTGACCGCGCACCCGACGTTGAAGGTGCTGCAGTGCGGCGACCCGAGCGGGACCGGCGAGGGCGGGCCGGGCTACAAGTACAAGGACGAACTGCCGACCGATCTGCCGCCGGCGCCCACCGACCCGACCGGCGCGCGCAAGGTCTACGCGCGGGGCGTCCTCGCGATGGCCAACGCCGGTCCGGCCACCAACGGCAGCCAGTTCTTCGTCGTCTACGGCGATTCCGCGCTGCGGCCGAACTACACGATCTTCGGCACGGTCGACGCCGAAGGCCTTGCCACGCTGGACAAGGTGGCCGCGGGCGGCATCCAGCCGGACCCGACGGCGCCCCCTGGCGGCCCGGCGCCGGTCGACGGCAAACCCGTGCTCACCACCGACATCCACCGCGCCCGCGTCACCTGCTGGTTCTGAGCCTGCAAGCTCAGGGCGTGACTTCCCACAGCGCTTCGACGAGTGCCTGCGTCGCGCCGCTGAACGCGTGCTTCGCCGCCGCGCCGTACCCGACGATCAACCCGCCGGGACGTCCGGAGTCGATCCAGTAGCTGCCCAGTCCTTCGACGCCGATGGAGCGACGACGGCACGACGCGAGAACCTCCATCTCGCTCGGGCCGTCGTCGGGCAGCATCAGCACCAGATGCAGCCCGGCCGAAATCCCGCGCGGGGTAACGGTTTCCGGCAGCGCGGCGAGCAGCCGGTCGCGCCGCGACCGGTATTCGGTGCGGCGACGGCGGACCTGCCGGTCGTAACCGCCGGAGTCGATCAGCTCCGCCAGCGCCAGCTGGTGCAGGATCGGTGGACGCGTGCCGCTGTCGAGCATGGCCGCGCGTACGGGTTCGACGAGGGAACGGGGCAGCACGAGCCAGGCCAGCCGCAGCGCCGGCGCGAGTGTCTTGCTCGCGGTGCCCGCGTACACCACGCGTTCCGGCGAGAGTGCTTGCAACGCCCCGACCTGCTGGTTGTCGAAGCGGAATTCGCCGTCGTAGTCGTCTTCGAGGACGAAGGCGCCGGACTCGTTCGCCCAGCGCGTCAGCGCCGCCCGGCGGTGTGGTGCGAGCGTGACGCCCATCGGGTACTGGTGGGCTGCGGTCACCACCACGGCCGGACTGTCCACAGCGGACACGTCGATCCCGTGCTCGTCGACCTCCACCCCGACGACGCGGGGGCCGTTCGCCGCGGCGATGTCCCGGAAGAGGTACAGCGACGGGTTCTCGAACGCCATCTCGTCCGCGCCGCGTTCGTGCAGCACCTTCGCCAGCACCGCGAGCGCGTGCGAATAGCCGTTGCACACCGCGATCCGCGCCGGATCGGCGAGCACGCCCCGGCTGCGCGCGAGATAGCCCGCGAGGGTCTCCCGCAGCCGTGGCGCGCCGAGTTCGTTCGAGTAGCCCAGTTCCGCCGCGGGCATCTCCTGTAGCGCGCGCCGGGTCGCGGCCAGCCACTCCGCGCGGGGGAACGCCGTCAGATCGGGCCTGCCGGGCCGCAGATCCCAGCGTGGCGCGGGATCCCACGGCGTGGGCCGGGGCGCGGACTGCGGCAGCGCGCCCGCTGTCGCGACCCGGGTCGGCGCGCCCTGTGCCGTGCGCAGGTAGCCCTCGGCGGCGAGGTCGGCGTAGACGCGGGTGACCGTGCCGCGCGCGACGCCGAGGTCCTGGGCGAGCGCGCGAGTCGAGGGGACCGCCGCGCCCGGCTGCCACCGGCCCTCGCGGATCGCCGTGCGGATGGCCGCGGCCAGCCCGGTCCGGCCCGTCTCACGCCGCCAGCCGAGGTGGACGTCTATTCCTGAACTGGACCACGAAACTGCCATGAGACTGGACCATACTCGTAGGCCAGTTGGGGCTAGCGTGAAAGCATGAGCAAGCGAATCGCACTGACGAAACAAGCCCCCGAGCTGTACCAGGCCATGGCGAACCTGCAGCAGGAAGTGGAGAAGGCGGCGGCCAACGCGGGACTGGACCAGAAGCTGCTCGAACTGGTCAAGATGCGGGCCTCCCAGATCAACGGCTGTGCGTTCTGCCTCGACATGCACAGCAACGACGCCGTCCAGCTCGGCGAGTCGCCGCGGCGGCTGTTCGTGCTCGAAGGCTGGCGCGAGACCGAACTCTTCAGCGAGCAGGAGCGCGCGGCGCTGGCGCTGACCGAGGCGATGACCACGATCTCGCAGACCAAGGACGTGCCCGACGACGTCTACGCGGAGGCGACCCGGGTGTTCACCGAGGAGCAGTACCGCGCGCTGGCGTGGGAGATCATCGCGATCAACAGCTGGAACCGCGCCCAGGTCACCAGCCACGCGCCGCTGCCGAAGCGGGCCGCGTGACCGCGCGGACCCTGCGGGAGCTGCACGTTCCCGGCACGCCGCTGGTGCTCCCGAACGCCTGGGACGCGGACACCGCGCGATTGGTCGAACAGGCCGGTTTCCCTGTGGTGGCAACAAGTTCCGTCGCGGTCGCGGCGGCGCTCGGCTACCCGGACGGCGAGGCGGCACCGGCCGAGGAGATGTTCGCCGCGGCCGCAAGGATCGCCCGCGCGGTGTCGGTCCCGGTCACCGTGGACGCCGAATCCGGGTACGGCCTCGCCGCGCCGGAACTGGCGGAGCGGCTGCTGGCCACCGGCGCGGCCGGCCTCAACTTCGAGGACACCGATCACGCCGCCGGGGGCGTCCGGCCGGTCGACGTCCAGGCCAAGCGTGTCGCGGACCTGCGCGCGGCGGCGGGGGACGCGCTGGTGATCAACGCGCGGGTCGATGTCTTCCTCGGCGCCGAGGACGAGAACGCGGTGCTGGAGGACGCGATCGCGCGGGGCAAGGCGTACCTGGCGGCCGGGGCGGACTGCGTCTACCCGATCCTGGTGCGTTCGCCCGAGGTGCTGGGTGAATTCGTCCGCGCGGTCGCGCCCGGCGCGGTCAACGCGGCGGCCGTACCCGGTGGCCCGGATCTCGCCGCGCTCGCGAAACTGGGGGTAGCGCGGATTTCCCTGGGTGCCGGACTCTGGAAGCACACCCAGGCCCACATCCGCTCCGTCCTCACCGCCCTCTCCGCCGGAACGCTGCCCTACTGACCGGGGAAGTAGCGAAGGGGGCCCGCGCACCCGCGAGGGGGGGGTTTGTGGGCGTGGGCGCCCTGGGGGCGGGGGGGCGC
>NZ_JBHYIQ010000070.1:29698-54980 GCF_042739895.1 Amycolatopsis sp. NPDC059021 | reverse complement strand
GTGGGGGCCTCCTTGAGGGACCCAGAGTCACTCGGGGAGGCCCCCACGGATCTTTCCGGCATGCACCCGCTTCGTGTTAATGTCGTATCGTATATCAGATCTGACCTGTCAGGCCTGTCAGAGGGAGCGCGATGACGTTCGGGGCACAGCGACGGCGGCTGTCCGGGGTGGTGGCCATCCCGGTCACCCCCTTCGACGCGGACGGCGGCGTCGACGCGCGCACGTACGGCCTGCTCGTCGAGCGGCTTGTCGACGGCGGCATCGAGGCGATCACGCCGAACGGGAACACCGGCGAGTTCTACGCGCTCGACGAGCGGGAAACGCGGCTGTGCCTGGACACCACGGTGAAGGTCGTCGCGGGACGAGCGAGCGTGGTGGCGGGGGTGGGCCACGACGTCGCGTCGGCGACGCGGGCGGCCCGGCACGCACGTGACGCCGGCGCGGACATGATCATGATCCACCAGCCCGTCCACCCGTACGTCTCGGACGCGGGCTGGGTCGAGTACCACCGCGCGATCGCCGACGCCGTCCCGGAACTCGGCGTCGTCCTGTATGTCCGTAACGCGGCGATCACCGGCGCTCAGCTGGCGACGCTCGGCGAGGCGGCACCGAACGTCATCGGGGTGAAGTACGCGGTGCCCGATCCGGTGCGGTTCGCCTCGGTGGCACGGGACGCCGGATTCACACGGTTCACCTGGATCGCCGGGCTGGCCGAGCTTTCCGCGCCGGGCTACTTCGCGGTCGGCGCGACCGGGTTCACCTCGGGTCTGGTCAACGTCGACCCGGCGACGTCGTCGGAGATGTTCCGCGCGCTCGCGAACGGCGACTACCCGGCCGCGATGGCGGTCTGGCAGCAGCTCCGTCCGTTCGAGGAAATGCGTGCCGCGCACGGGAACGCCAACAACGTCAGCGTGGTCAAGGAGGCACTCGCCCAGCTCGGCCTGTGCCGCCCCGATGTCCGGCCGCCGAGCCGGGCGCTCGCCGACGAGGAACGCTCCCGAGTCGGCGAGCTGCTCTCAGCCTGGGGCCTGGCGGGCTGAACCTCACACTCGAGTCGTTCAGCGACAGACGGCCTTTCGTCCTTTGTGGACTTACTCCGCGATGAAGGTGCTCGACCAGGCCGGGTTGCCCGTCTCGCCACTGAGACAGGCAACCCGGTCGACAGGTACATCAAGAACGTCGTCCACCGTCCGCGAACCCGAGGTGGGCGCTGCCTCGCGAGGAACAGCGAAGCGGCGGCTCCTTGGCCAGCCTGACCAAGATGGGCCCTGCGTGGCGGATGGCCGATGCCGGTTGGTGCTCCTGTCCTCCGGCCGGACAACACGACCGGCCGGGCACCGAGGGTGAACCTGGCAGGCCGCCGATTCACGTTTCGTCCTCGATGTCTCGGACTGTACACCTCATCGTGTCCCGATGGGTGGTTTGCACAAGCCCCATCGGGGTGGGACCCTGGAGGCAGACCACGGAGCTACCGTGGCGTCCGGAGGCTCAGCGCCTTTCTCCGCCGGGACCTCCGGCGGTCGGGAATCCTTGCTGGACAAGGCCTTTCGTACGTACCCAAAGCGGTGCATGATCTTGTCGACGACCCCAGCACTCGACCCGGGGGCGCCGTCGCCCGGCACCGGGTCCGATTTCGCCGAACTTTCCAGGCTGGTGAAGCACGCCGGCCTGATGGACCGAAGAAGGCGTTACTACGCTTGGAAAATCGGTCTCAACCTGATCGCCTTCGCGGGCGGCTGGGTGGCCTTCGCGTTCCTCGGGAACTCGTGGTGGCAACTTTTTCTCGCCGCGTTCTTCGCGATGATGTTCACCCAGCTTTCGTTCATCGGCCACGACGCCGGGCACAAGCAGATCTTCCGCGGCCGCCGTGCCAACGACGCGACCGGCATGGTCCACGGCAGCCTCGTCGGGCTCAGCTACGGCTGGTGGATCGGCACGCACAACCGGCACCACGCCAACCCCAACCACGAGGACGAGGACCCGGACGTCAACATCGCCGCGCTGGCGTTCACCCGCGCGCAAGGCAGCGAGAGACGCGGTTTTCTGCGCTGGGTGGCGAAATACCAGGCCGTCCTGTTCTTCCCGCTGCTGTTGCTCGAAGGGCTCAACCTGCACGTGTCGAGCGTCGTGGCGGTGTGGCGACGCGACGTCAAGCGGCACAAGCTCGAAGCGGCGCTCCTGCTCGGCCACCTCGCCGCGTATCTGACCGCGGTGTTCGTCGTGTTGTCACCGGGAACCGGGTTCGTGTTCATCGCGGTGCACCAATGCCTTTGGGGCCTGTACATGGGCTGCTCGTTCGCACCCAACCACAAGGGCATGCCGACGCTGTCCGCCGGGCACCGGCTCGACTTCCTGCGCAAGCAGGTGCTCACCTCACGCGACATCCGGGGCGGTCCGGTGGTCGACTTCGCGCTGGGCGGACTGAACTACCAGATCGAACACCATCTCTTTCCCAGTATGGCCCGGCCGAACCTGCGCCACGCGCAGGTGATCGTGCGGGAGTTCTGCGCGCGGCACGGGATCGACTACGCCCAGTGCGGCTGGCTGCGTTCCTACGGTTTCGTGCTGCGGCACCTGCATTCCGTCGGCGCGCCACTACGCACACCGACCCATGTCAGATCATGAGGAGCACACATGCCCCCGAACGCCAATGGCAGTCGTGAGCACACCATGAACACTCGCCCCTCCATTGAGGACGGTTGTCCGAGCTGTCCGCATCCGGAGAGCACTCACGACGCCACCGCGAAACGGTTCTGCAGGGCGACAGCCGCGAGCGGTCTCGCTCGCGGCTGCATATGCCGCACGGAATCCGTTACCGGGCAACCGGGCTGAGGTTCACCCCACCCGCTCGGCGTCGGCGGGCAACGTCATCGGCAGGCCGAAGGACGGGAAGACGCCGGGGACGAAGTTGACGACCTCGGCGACCTTCCCGTCCATAATGGACAGAACGTCCAACGCGAAGGCGTGGAACTCCCGGCCTTCCGACGGCCACCGGATGTAGCTCGCGACGGCGTGCTGCCCGTTCGCCGAGGTGAGCCGCATGGCGAAGTCGAGCGCGTCGGGGCCCCGCAGCGCGGGCGCCCATCCCTCCAGCACCTCGGCGAGTCCGCCGTACCAGGCCGGGTCCGGTCCCATCCAGCCGCCGGCGCCCGCCTGGTGGCTGCACCGGACGTCGTCACGCAGCAACTCGGCGAGCGCGTCCTCGTCGCACTCCACCACCGCGGTCATGTAGCGCCGCACGATGGCTCGCTCGTCGGCGCTCGCCGCGGTGGCCGGACGCCACTCCGCGCGACGCGCGGGCAGGTGCTCCTTCAGCTCGGTGCGCCCCCGCTGCAGCGCGGAGTTGACCGACGCGGGAGTCGTCTCCAGCAGCGACGCGGCCTCCTTGGCCGACCAGCCGAGCACGTCACGCAGGATCAGCACCGCACGCGTCCGCACGGGCAGGTGCTGGATGGCGGCGAGGAACGCCAGTTCGATCGTCTCGCGCGCGACCGCGACCGCGTCCGGTTCCCCGTCCTTGTCGGCCACCGACTCCAGCAGGTGATCCGGGTAGGGCTGCAACCACGGGACGGCGACGGCGGGCCGCGGCGCGAGGTCGGAATCCTCGGCGACGGGCAGGTCGAGCGTCGGCAGCTTGCGGGTGGTCGCGTCGAGGAAATCGAGGCACGCGTTGGTGGCGATCCGGTACAGCCAGGCCCGGAAGCTCGCCTTGGCCTGGTACGTCTCGCGCCTGCGCCACGCCCGCAGGAACGTCTCCTGCACCTGGTCCTCGGCCTCGTCGTAGGAACCCAGCATCCGGTAGCAGTGCACCTGGAGTTCCCGCCGGTGCCGCTCGACCAGGCCGCTGAACGCCGCCTCGTCCCCGGCCTTCGCCGCCGCCGCGACCGCGGCGTCCGTGTCGTTCTCGATCATGGAGATCCCTCCGCCCAGCTGTGTGTTCACCATGCCCGGTGTGACGGTGAACGGCAGGAAAACTCAGCACTGCGCAGGTCAGCGGGGGTGTGGCGGAAGTTACTCGCACGTTAAGGACGCGTCAGCGACTGGCTTCGGAGTGTCAGGAGGGTGTCGACGGCGGCGGCATCGCGGGGGATCACGGCGTTGGCTGAACACGTGTCCGATACGACCCACGCACGGAGGTAACCGTGACGCTCAGCGAGCTCCTGCCCAGCCTCGGCTGCGAGGCCGCCGACCACCTCGAACCGGGTCTTTGGCCACGGAGCACCCGTCTCGGTGAGAACGGCGAGCTGCTCTTCGCCGGTGCACCGGTGAGCCACCTGGCCGCCAAGTTCGGTACCCCGGCGTTCCTGATCGACGAGGCCCAGATCCGTGCCACCGCGCGGGCCTACCGCCGCGCGCTGCCCGAGGCCGAAGTCGCCTACGCGAGCAAGGCGCTGTGCATCCGCTCGGTACTGCGCTGGGTCGCCGAGGAGGGGCTCTCGCTCGACACCTGCTCGGCCGGTGAGATCGCCGCGGCCCGGTCGATCGGCTTCCCCGCCGAGCGCATCCTGTTGCACGGCAACGCGAAGACCCCGGAAGACCTCAAGGCCGCGCTGGCCTACGGCGTCCGCCGCATCGTCGTCGACTCGCTCGACGAGATCGAGGCGCTCGGCGCGCTCGCCCACGGTGCCCAGCAGGTCATGATCCGCGTGACACCCGGCGTTTCGGGCGACACCCACGCGAAGATCACCACCGGCACCGAGGGCCAGAAGTTCGGTTTCTCGCTGCGCGAGGATGTCCACGACAACGTCGACCGCGCGGTCGCGGCGGTACTGGCCCAGCCCGGCCTGCGGCTCGTCGGCCTGCACTGCCACATCGGCTCGCAAGTGTCCCGTGTGGACAGGTACGAAGAGGCCGCGCGGAAGATGGTCGACGTGCTGGTGCGCATCCGCGACACCCACGGCGTCACGCTGCGAGAACTGGACCTCGGCGGCGGTCACGCCGTCCCGTACCTCACCGGCGACCCCGACTTCGACCTCCAGGGCTACGCGCGCCGCCTGCGGATCGCGCTCGGCTACGAATGCTCGCGCCACGACTTTCCCTTGCCCCGCTTGACGATCGAGCCCGGACGAGCGATCGTCGGCCCGGCCGGGATCACGGTGTACCGGGTGTGCGCGGTCAAACGCGGCAGCCGGACGTTCGTCGCCGTCGACGGCGGTATGAGCGACAACGCGCGTCCTGCCTTGTACGGCGCCAAATACACCGCTCGGCTCGTCGGCAGGCACACCCGCGCCGCGCGGCAGCCGGTGACCGTCGTGGGGCGGCACTGCGAATCGGGCGACATCCTCGCCGACGACGTCTGCCTGCCCGCCGACGTCCGGCCCGGTGACCTGCTGGCCGTGCCGTGCACCGGTGCTTATCACCACTCGCTGGCGTCGAACTACAACCTCATCGGCCGCCCGCCCGTCGTCGGCGTCCGCGACGGCATGGCCACGCTGCTCGTCCGGCGGGAAACCGAGGAGGACCTGCTGCGCCGCGACGTCGGCTGAGCCCTAGCGGAGCGCCGTTTCGATCCGGGCGGCCAGGTCCAGTACCGCGCCCGCGCCGAGCGTCCATCCCGTGGACCGCGCGCGGTGCAGGGTGCGCACGAGCAGGGCCGCTCCCTTGGCGAACGGTTCGAGGGCCAGTAGCCGCTCCACTTTCCAGCTGTGGTGGGGATCCGGCCCGGCGAAGGTGGGTGTCAACGCGGCGGCCGCTTGCAGTAGCGCGGGATCCGCGTTCAGCATGTCGGCGGTCACGGCGTCGCCCTCGAACGAACCGCCCGACAGCGCGACCCGGGTAGGCAGCGGAACGTTCAGTGGAACGGCGTAGAGCAGCGTGCCCAGTCCCAGGCTGCGGCGGATCGCCGAGCCCCCGCTCATGATCGCGGTGCGGAGTTCGAACGGGCGCGGTGCCTGAGCGTCGACGTACACGAAACAGTGCGTCGGCGCCGGCATCCCGCTGAACCGCTCGCGCGGCGGCAGCAGGCTCCCGGCGGGAACTCCGGTGCTGTCGGCCGGAAGCGTCATGGCCGGCGGCGGCCCGGCGAGGCCGAGTTCACTGCCGAGCACACGGGCGATGTCGGCGGTCACGTTCCCCGGCTCACCGCGCCTGCCGGTCCAAACGGCTGCGGGCATGGCGGTCCTCAGGCGATTCCGGCGGCTTCATGCTGGACACGCGCCGCTTCGTCCGGCTGTCCCGAGGCGGCCAGCAGCTCGCCGAGCCGCCGCAACGCGGCCTGCCGTTCGGCCTGGAACCGTCCCGGCCGCACGCGGGTGAGCTCGCGCCACTGGTCCGCCGCGGACCTGGCGTGCGTCAGCGCCTCCTCGGCACGGCCCTGGGTGACCAGCTGATCGCGGCTCTGGTCGTGCCACTGCGCCTGTCGCAGCAGCGCCTGCGAACGGTCCTCGACCGGTGCCGGCGCGGCGGCCTCGGCCCTCGCGACCTTTCGCTTGCGGACCGCGACGCTGAGCGCGCTCACCCCGGCGAGCAGCGCGCCCACGACCACCGCGGACACCAGCGCGTGCGGCAGATCGCTGCTCGCGCCGTAGGGGACGGCCAGATGCGTGACTGTGGAAGTAATCATGCCGAGGACGCTAATCACGGCAGATGAGATTTCGATGACGCGCCGATGATCGCCTGGGCGGCCTCGATGACATCGCCGTCGCGCGGGACCAGGCCCTTGCCCGCGTGACATCTCGGAAAGGCCTGTCCCGCACCGGCGGCGCAGGGCACGCCGCCGTCCGCCCGGCTCATGGGGCCTCCTGGTCACGGGGTGTGAAGCAGCCCCGGACCGTAACGGGCGGCCGGACTACAGCGAAAGATGTCCGACGAGGGTACACAGAACGCACACCGCGACACGCGCGCGGATAACGTGACGATAAGGTCTCCCGCTTTGTCGGTGCGACTGGATACGCTGCGCGCTTAAGAAAACACATGCCGAAACAAAGGGAGGGACGGCATGGGTGAAGAAGTACGCACGCGGAACGACGATCAGCGCACCCAGCGAGGACTGGACAGTACCGACCGCACGTTGATCTCACTGCTCCAGCACGACGGACGCGCCTCGTTCACCGCGCTCGCCAAGGCGGTGGGCCTGTCCGAGGGCGCGGTTCGCCAGCGGGTGCAGCGGTTGCTGCGCGAGGACATGATGCAGATCGTCGCCATCACCTCGCCCGCCAACGTCGATCTCGACCGGCAGGCGATGGTCGGGATCACCGTCAGCGGCGATCCCCGCGACGTCGCGGACAGGCTTTCCTCGTTGCCCCACGTGCACTCCGTCGTGCTGTGCGCCGGCAGTTTCGACCTGCTGGCCGAGCTGACCTGCCGGGACGACGAACACCTGCTGCAGGTACTCGGCGCGGACATCCGCTCGATCCCGGAAGTGACCGGTACCGAACTGTTCGTGTACCTCAAGCGTGCCAAGCAGGATTACACCTGGGGTCACCTGACGAACTAGCCGAGTCGTCCATCCGGGTACGCGTGTCGTCCATCCAGGCAAGCGAACCGACTCTCCAGGTACGCGTGTCGTCCGGCTGAGTACGTGAGCCGACCGTCCGGTCCGGTACCGGTGCACCGGGATGTCCCCCGGCGCACCGGTACCGATCACCGGAACAGTGCCCCGGCTACAGAAACCGCCGATATCCGGCGGCCACCGGTTTCTTCTGCCGTGCCAAGCCGTTCAGCACCTCCGGCAGGGCACCGGTGTGCAACACGCCGAGCCGCTGCGTCGCCCGGGTGAGCGCGACATAGAGTTCGGCCGCGCCCCGTGGGCCTTCCGCGAGAATGCGGTCCGGCTCGACGACGAGGACGGCGTCGAACTCCAGCCCCTTGACCGCCGAAGGTGCCCGCACACCGGGAATGTCCGGCGGCCCGATCACCGCGAACGTGCCTTCGCCCGGTGTTTCCGCACGCACGAACTCCTCGATCGCGGCGGCGAGACCGTCCGCGCCGACCTGCCGCGCCCACGGCCGCGCCCCGGCTGCCCGCACCGATTCCGGCGGCCGCACGCCGGGCGCGAACTCAGCGAGCAGCGCCGCCGCGACCGCCATGATCTCCGACGGCGTGCGGTAGTTCACCGTCAGCGCGCGGTAGACCCACCGATCCGCGACATAGCGGGAAAGCATCGCGCCCCACGACGTCGCGCCCGCCGCAGACCGGCGCTGCGCCAGATCGCCGACGATCGTGAACGACCGGCTCGGACAGCGCCGCATCAGCACCCGCCAGTCCATTTCGGACAGTTCCTGCGCCTCGTCGACGACGACGTGCCCGTAGGTCCACTCCCGGTCCTCGACGGCGCGTTCGGCGAGATCGCGGGTGTCCCGTTCGATCTGCCGCTCGGCCAGCTCCGCCGCGTCGGTGAGGTCGGTGATGATGAGCCCGACCTCGTCGTCGATGATCTCGTCCCGCTCCATCGTCACCGCGTCCAGCACACCCTGCGCGTACTCCTCCGCGTGCCGCCGTTCCTGCGCGGCGACGGCTTCAGCCGCGGCACGATCCTCGCCGAGGAGTTCGATCGCCTCGTCGAGCAAGGGCACGTCGGACACCGTCCACGCCGCTCCTCGTGCGCGGAACAACGCCGGATCGCCGCCCGCCGCCGCGATCCGTTCGGCCGAACCCAGCAGATCCGCCAGCAGCCGACGTGGCGTCAGCACCGGCCACAGCCGGTCGAGCTCGGCCATCAGCCGGTCGTGCGCCTCGAGTTCGAGCCGGGTATGGGCGAGCAGGTCCTCCCGCACCGCGGCGAGTCCCCCTGTCTCCTGCGCGTCCCGCTCCAGTTCGCGCAGCATTTCGGCGGGGATCGACGCGAGGAGCGCCGGGTCGTCGGAGCCGAGCCAGCCCGCGCCGATCCGGTCCACCGCCCGCTCGGCCAGGTCCCGGAGCACCTGCTCACGGAACACCGCCCTGGCCTCGTTGTGCCGCAGCCCGCTCGCGCGTGCCTTCGCCCGCGCCGCCTCGGCGACCCCGGTGTCGAACTCGATGGTGATGTCGCTGAGCCCGATTTCGAGCGGCTCGGCGGGCAGTCCCTGCCGGTCCGCCACCGCGGCGGCGAGGACGTCGAGCATCTCCAGCGACCCCTTGAGCCGCTGAACCTCCGGATCGCTTTCCTCGGCGGTGATCCGCAGACCCGGCAGGAGACCGCCGGGCGTCGCGAAGACGACGTCGGTCTCACCGAGCGAGGGCAGTACCCGGCCGATGTAGTCCAGGAACCCCGAACTCGGCCCCACGACGAGGACACCGCGCCGGGACAGCCGCTCGCGCTTGGCATACAACAGATACGCGACGCGGTGCAGCGCGACGGCCGTCTTCCCGGTGCCCGGCCCGCCTTCGATCACCGTCACCCCCGCGTGGTCCAGCCGGATGACCTCGTCCTGCTCGGCCTGGATCGTCGCGACGATGTCCCGCATTCCCTCGCCGCGTGGCGCGGTGACCGCCGCCATCAGCGCCGCGTCACCCCGCCCGGTGCCCTCGCCGGCGGCCCCGAGCATCTCCTCGGTGAAATCGAGGATTTTCCTGCCCCGCGTGCGGAACTGCCGTCGCGACGCCATTCCATCCGGCGACACCGGCGTCGCGCAGTAGAATGCTTTCGAGGCGGGCGCACGCCAATCCATGAGCAGTGGTTCGTAGTCGTTTTCCTCGTCGAACAGCCCGATCCGCCCGATGTAGCTCCGTTCGCCCGAAAGGGCGTCCAAGCGGCCGAAGCACAACCCGTTGTCGGCGATGTTCAGCCTGCCGAGTTCACGGGCGTGGACGGCGGTGAAGCCGTCCCGTTCGGCAAGGGAGGAAGCACCTTGTGCCTTGACCGCGTCACCGAACCTGGCAGCCGCCCGTGCCCGCTCGGCGTCGAGCCGTCCGTAGAGAAAATCGACGTAGGCTCGCTCGGCCCGCAATTCCTCGTCATACCCCTGACTTGACAAGTTCCCCTCACAACCGCTATAGTGAATGCATCGGTCGGCGAAGTGCGTAGATTCCTTTCGCGAGGTGAGCACACGCCGACTTTTCATTGTCCACACCTTGTCAAGTGCCGCACACAAAGAAGGCGCCCCGCCGCCCGGAGCGCCTTCTCTTTTCGTGCTCAGTCCAGCAGGAATTCCCGCACTCGCAGCGGCCGGTCCACCACCCGGACCTCACCGAGCAGGCCGTAGAAGCTCTGCCCGACCACCCCGTCGTAGGCGGAGGCGCCGACAAGCCAGCTGCCGCCCGGGTTCGCGATACCGATCGCGGGCGTCTCGGGATTACGCAACACCGCGCAGCCGTCGACGTACACCGTGGTCCGGCGGCCGTCGTTGACCACCGCGACATGCCACCACTTCGCCAGCGGCAGCTCGTGCCCCCAGTTCGTCGAGATCGCGTTCTGGTTCAGCGGGAAGGCCGCCCACTGGAACGCGGCACCGTCCGAAAGGGACAGTGTGGCCGCCGGCTCCTTCGGATCGTCACCGGTCTTACCCGCCTGCCCGCCCGAACCCACTCGGCCGAAGAGCCCGCTCCACGCGTGATCGCCGTTCCGGAAGTCCTCGGGCAGCCATACGAACGCCTCGATCGTGTAGCCGCGCTCGAAGGTCGCGGTGTTCATCGGCGCGGTACCGACCGTGCGCAGGTAGGCGCCGCGCCCCGGCTTCCGCCCGCCGTCGAACCGCAGACTCGCCCGTGACGGCTGCCGTGGCGAGAACCGGGCGGAGTACGTCAACGCGGCCGCGCCGCTGCCCGGCACGGTCGCCCTGACCAGGTCGTTGCCGTGGCCCGACAGGTCACGCACCGGCGTGCCCTCTGGCACCGGCTGCCCGTCCCGGCCGCCCTCGAACCGCCAGTACGCGACGGTCCCCGGCACGAGCTCCTGACGCGGCGGGCGGACCGGCGGCACCGGCACCGGGGCAAACCCGGCGAAGCGCTCGGCGAAATCGATCTCCATGCTGAAGTAGTCGACCGCCCCGGTGCGCTCGACCTCGAGGCGCTCCAGTTCGGTGAGCCGGTCGGCCCGGTCCGCCAGCCACGGCGAGAACGTGCGGACGTCGATCACGCCGCGCGCGAGGTCGAACTGGTACAGCCGGATCATCGCGCTGCCGCCGTAGTAACGATCCTGGTAGTTGGTGAGGTGCAAGTGCACGTCGTGCCCGGCGGCGTTCTTCTTGACCGTGCGCCCCGGCGGCCAGTAGTGCCCGTTGAGGCTGAGGAAGATCTGGTCATTGCCGGAGATCAGCTCGTCCCACACCCGCTGCCCGAACTCCGACAGGTGCGCGGCGCCACTCCCGTCGGAGTCCACCAGTTCGTGGATCGTCAGGATCGCCGGGGTGTGCGGGTGCTGTTTCAGCACGTCCCGCGCCCAGGCCAGGCCGCCTGCCGACGGCCGCCAGTCCAGCGCGAGCAGCAGCCACTCCCGCCCGGCGGCGCGGAACACGTGACAGCTGTTGTAACCGTCCTTTGTGGACCCGCGATACACCGGCGAGCGGCGGAACCGCTGCGGCCCGAAGGCGTCGAGGTACGGCGTGCGGCCGCGCTGATCGTCGGTCGAGGAGTCGACGTCGTGATTGCCCGCCAAGGTGCTGTACGGGAACCGGCGACGATCGAGGATCTCGAAGGCCCGGCTGATCTTCGCGAACTCGCCCGGTTGACCGTGCTCGGTGAGGTCCCCGAGATGCGCCAGGAAGACAACGTTGTCATCCGTGTCGAGTACCCAGCGAAGTGCTGCTTCGACCGGCGCGGCGTCGCCGCGGTCGGTGTCGAACAGGTACTGCGTGTCGGGCATGACGGCCACCGTGAAGCGGAGGCTCTCCGCGTCACGGCGGCCGGATCGCGGAGCGGCGTCGGCGGCCGGGGCGCCGAGAACGCTGGGCAGCGAGGAAACCGCGGCGCCCGCGCCGAGCACCCCGGCGCCGCGCAGGAAGGTCCGGCGGGAGGAATCTGTCACCAGCGGAAAGGTACGGACCACGCGCGGTCGAGCGCCATCCATCCCGGCAACGGCGGCCGAACTCCGGGTGAACAGCGATACGGTCCGACGCTGCGGTGGCGCGCACGAAACGTTGCTGCTCATCGACACACTCCTCGGACAGAGCCGGCACGGCAGCCTCTCCGAAGACAGCGGGGTCCGGGACGCGCGCTGGGTGTGCACCATTCGAACAAGGCTCGGGAAGCGCGCGGCCCAGGCATGTCTCCAACGCGTCGTTGGGGACGTTGAACGTCTCGTACGCGTCGTTCGGGACGTCACTGGCCCGAAACGCGTGGTACGGATCCCGGTAAAGACCGTACTTGCTTCGGAAAAGCATCATCCGATCGAGTGAGGACCATGGTGCGACCTGCGGGTGATGGCTAAAGAGAGGGGCATGCGATTCCTCCCCGTTGCCCTTTCCGCCGTATTGCTGACCGCCGCGGCAGGCGTCGCCGGCGCCTCCGACGCCGTCCCGGCGAAAGGTGGCCATGGCCATCACTTCCGGGCACACGGCACCTTCGCCCCCTACACCCCCGACGCGACCGCCGTGACCTACGATCCCAAGCTCGTTCCCGTCGGCGCGAAGGCCACCGTCTACGGGTTCACCAGGTCGAGCACGAAGACCGCGCTGGTGGTCAAGGGCCTGGTGCCCAACCGCGAATACGGCTCGCACGCGCATTCCAAGCCCTGTGGTGCGGCCCCCGCCGACTCCGGACCGCACCACCAGCACATCCCGGACCCGGTGCAGCCCTCGGTCGACCCGAAGTACGCCAACCCGGACAACGAGATCTGGCTCGACTTCACCACCGACGAGGACGGCACCGCCTACGTCATGTCCACAGTGGACTGGGGCTTCACGGGTGACAAACGCGCCCACTCGGTCATCATCCACGAAACCCACACCCACACCGAACCGGGCAAGGCCGGTACCGCCGGTGCGCGGCTGGCGTGCCTGAACGTCGGCTTCTAGAACCCTTTCCTAGAACCCCCACGACCGCTCGGGCACGATCCGGATCCGCACCGAATACGACGCGTCGAACGCGGCGGCGTTCTCGAAGCCGATCCTGGCGTACGTCGGCTCGTACTTGTCGAGGTAGCCGGGCGCCTCGGACGCCTTGGCCTCGTCCACCTCGGCTCGGCCGTTGACGACGAGGATGCCGCCGCCACCGCTGTCACTGTTGAGGTGGAAGCTCACCTCCGGGTTGGCCGCGATATGCCGCAGCTTCGCCGTGTCCGGCTGGCTGAACACCAGGATGTCGTCGCCGTCGAGAACGAACCACACCGGGCGCGGTGCGGGCCGCCCCTTCGGCGTCACCGTGGTCAGCCAGCCGATCGGCTCACCCGAGCGCTCGGCCAGCCGTGGGTCGGGTTGGTAGGTCATTGCCGGTACCCCCTGGTCTCGGTGTCTTCCAGAGCCAACCACAGACCACCGACACTTTCTTCCCAACGGCGAAGTTTCCCCGGCGTCTCACGACTCCCGGACGACGCGGGCGTACCGCACCCCGGCCGCCAGCAACGCCAGGCCCGCACCGAGGAACGCCGCCACCCTGGCCATCCCGTCCAGCGCCGCGAGGTCGAACAGCACCAGCTTCAGCACCGCGGCGCCGACCAGCACCAGCCCGATCACCCGCAACGCGACGACGTTGATCCCGCGCACCAGCAGGACGAGCGCGGCCACCGTCCACGACACCGTGACCAGCACGTGGCCGGTCAGGAACCCGGTGCGGCCGGGCAGCGCCAGCAGCGTCGCGCCCAGCACCACCCCGGCGGCACCGTAGAGCGCGACGGCTCCGGCGAGCAGCCACGGCGGCAGGTTCGCGGCGGGCGCGCGGAGCACTTCGAGACGAAAGGCTGTCCAGGGCAAGAGAATCGAGACCGCGAGGAGCAGCACCGCCACGACGAGCGCGCCGACGAGTTCGCCGGTCGTCCGGGCGCGGAACAGCACGAGCACCGCGGGCGAGTAGTCGTGGACTATCCCGATCAGGCCGCCGACAGCGGCGAAGCCGACCGACGCGGCCATCGCGAACCGGTTGCGGCTCCAGCGCGCGAGAAGGGCGAGCAACAAGGCCTCACCGAGCAGCACGGCGGCGCGTGCCGTCCCGTCGAACTGCGTCATCGTCGCCTGCATGAGCGCGAGCAACCCGGCCATGCCCGCGAGATCACCGGTGTACCCCGGCCACCAGCGGCGTGCGGCCCAGATTCCCAGCAACGCCAAGGCGATTCCGCCCGACACGACGACCGCTTCGGTCTTCGGCAGCAGCAGCGCCGCGATCAGCGCCGGAGCCGCCGACGTCGCGAGCATGGCCAGCGCACCCGGGTCGTTTTCCTTGCGTTGCAACACGATCAGCGCCAGCACAAGGCCGGCCGCCGCGACGCCGAGCGCGGCACCGGTGTTCGCCCACGAGCCCGGCGAGCCGATCAGCGCCGTGCTCACCACCGAGGCGATGATCGGCGGGAACGCGGCGGACATGGTCAGCGACGGCCACTCGCGCCGCAGCTGCACCGGCGCCGTCGAAACCTGGACCACCAGCAGGAACAACACCAGTTCCGGGGTGAACCCGCGGGTGATCATCGGCGCGCACACCGCGCAGCCGAGCACGACGGCCGTCGCCAGCAGCGCCGAATTCCACCGCACGGCAACCAGAATCCCGCCGACCGTGACGAGCAGCCCGAGTGCGAGCCCGGCGATCGACGGCAGGAAGTCGTACAGCACCGTGGCCGCGATGGCATCGAGGTAGAGCGTCGCGATCCCGGTGCCGACGAGCGCGAACGCCCCGGTGCGGCCGACCGGCTTGCGGTGCAGCCACAGCCCGGTCCCGACGAGGGCGAGGCCGAACGCGCCACCGGCGAGCACGCGCGGCAGCGGCCCGAGCCAGCCGCGCTGGACGGCCAGCACGAGCAGCAGCACGATGCCGAGCAGGGTCACCGCGCCGCCGACCCACGCGACGATCTTGCTGCCCGCGCCCTGTTTGCCGAGCGTCTCCATGAACGTCGGCCGGGCCACGGGCCGGTACGCGGGCTGCGGCGGCATCGGAGGCGGCGGTGTGGGCTGCGGCGGCCAGTACATCGGGGGCGGCGGCATCGGAGGCGGCGTCGCCGCCACCGGCGGCGGGACGGGCGCCTGTTGCGGAGCGGGCTCTAGCGGCGGCTCTGCCGTTTGGGTGACCTGGAAGGCCCGTAGTTCGGCACCGACCGCTGCCAGCCGGCGCCCCAGGTCGTCGATCTCCCCGGCGAGGCCGAGGATTCTGTCGCGATCGGTGGTCATGCGGCAAGGATGGTTCGCGAACGGTGTCCGCGGATCCGTAGCACTACTCAATCGGCCTCACGCTGCCATAACGGACGCACGCCGGGCGGTCGCCAGCCTCGGCAGGAGCGTCCCGGCGACGGCCACGACCAGCCCCGCGAGGCCGAAGGCGAGTGCGACCGGCAGCCAGGTCAAGGTGCCGAGCAGGCACAGGAAGAACAGGACGGTCGCGGGCACCCCGGCCAGCACCCCGCGTGTCAGCTGGATCGGGCCCGCGGCGCCGTCGAGCCGGTGGGTGAACGCGGTCAGCACGCACGCGAGCGCGGGAAAGGTGGCCAGCACCCCGGCCGGTCCGGCGCCGACCTTCGCCGCCGTCCAGCTCAGCGTGCCCACCAGGACCGCGCTGATGACGACCCGCGCCGCGAGTTCCCAGGCCGGTCCCGCGGGCGGCGCGGTCACCACCCTTGCCCGGCGTTGCGCGAGGAACACGCCGATGAGCGTCACCGCGGTGAAGGCCAGCGAGCACCACAGCGGAGGTGCCAGAAGCACGACGAGGCCACTCGTCGCGACAGTCGCGAACGCCGACGTCGACAAGCAGACGACCCAGCCGTGGCGCCGGGCCAGCAGCCCGTAAACGAGGCAGGAAACGAGCACGGCAGGCGTGCCGAGCAGGATGCCGCGCACCGCGACACGACCGGCTTCGGCTCCTTCGGTGCAGGCGAGGATCAGCACGAACGGGCCGGAGGTGAGCGGGAGCGCGGTGAGCTGGCCGCCGAGCAGATGGCCCCAGCGGCGCTGGGCCAGCGAGACGAGCAGGACGAGGGAGGGCGTGAGCAGGACCTTCAGCAGCAGAACTTCCACATGTCCCGATGCTGCTCGACCTCTCGCCGATTTTGTCTAGGAATTCACGGGATCTGCCACTGGTGCGCCGAGTTATTATCGGTGTTGTCGCCATAATGCCGAGATTTCCGCGAGAGGTCATCTGTGGACAGTATCGACCGCAAGCTCGTCGCCCTCCTGCTCGACGACGGCAGGCTGACCTATCAGGAGCTGGCCAAGGCGGTCCGCCTGTCGGCGAACACGACCGCCGACCGCGTCCGCAGACTGCACTCCTCCGGTGTCATCAGCGGTTACCACGCGGCACTCGACTACGCGGCGATCGGGCGGCCGCTGATCCTGATCAGCGACCTGCGGCTGCGCGAGGGCTACGACAACGCCGAGTTCCACCGGGGCCTGGCGACCATCCCGCAGGTCGTCGAGGCCTTCCGCACGACGGGCGAGTACGACTACCAGATCCGGCTCGCCTGCACCGGCACCGACGAGTTCGAGCGCGTGCTGGCCGCGTTGAAGGGGGAACACGGAGTACGGGAGGTGCGCAGCAGACTGATGCTGCACGACATTGCCCTGCCCGGCGCCCGTCTCCTGGAAGCCGGGGACTGACACCCCATGGCAAACCGGCTGTTGTTCGTTCGGCAGCCGAGTAACGTTGCCCCGGCCGGATCGGACACACGAGCCAGGAGGGGGCTAGTGGCCGAAACGATCAACTCGATTGCCAGTGTGCTGTGGCCGTTGCTGATCTTCGCGGCGCTCCTGGTGTTCCGGCGTCCTTTGCTGCGCATCGTGCGATCGGCCGAAAAGCGCGAGTGGACGCTCGAAATCGGCGGCCAGAAGCTGAGCATGAAGCAGGTGAACGACCAGCAGAACAAGGTGCTCGCCGATCTCCAGAAACAGGTCGCAGCGCTGAACAAGGCAATCGATGACACTGCCTCTGGCGAACCGGAAGCCGGCTCCGAGGATGCGGCAGTCCGGCCCGGCAAGCCCTATTCGGTGCTCTGGGTGGACGACTTCCCGGAGAACAACGCACTGATCATCGAGCAGTTGCAGGACCGCGGTGTCCGGGTCGATCTGGCGCACACCACCACCGAAGGCCTCCGGCTGCTCGGACAGCGCGATTACGGCGCCGTCCTTTCCGACATGAGCCGCGACGAAGACGGCACCGAGGTGGTCGACGCCGGGCTGCGCCTGCTGAGAGCCGTGCGACAGTCCACTCCGGACATACCCTTCGTCATCTACTGCAACGCCGGGGCGAGCAGCAAGTACCGCGCGGAAGCGCTGGCCGAAGGCGCCACCGCGATCACGGCGTCGCCGACCGTGGTCACCGAACACCTGCGCGCACTCGGCCTTTTGGACTAGGAAACATGGAAACCGAGCCACACTTCGAAGACGTCGTGAACCCGACCGCCGCCGAGATCACCGCCTGGGCCTGCACGCCGGGCGCCGAAGAGCCCATGCAGGACTGGGACCTCGTCCTCTCCCACACCGACAAGGGGTTGCTGCTCGAACTGGCCGCCGACCCGTCGTGCCCGCAGCGCGAAACGATGCTGAGCTGTCTCTACATCTACGCGGGCGACGCCGTCCGCACGCAATACCGCGCCCACCCCGAGCACGAGCTGCTCACGATGCTGGATCAGGCGGCCGGATACGCCGAGCCGTGGACCAGGACGTGGGCCACGCGCACCCGCGCGCTGATGGCGGCTCCGGAAACCTTCGACTACGACGCGTGGTGCGGGGAGGGCCTGGCCCGGTCACCGGTCGACCCACCTGCGGGTGACGGACATCACCAGCGACAATGGAGGGCGTGACCGCGACCCTGAGCAAGCCCGCGCTGAAGATCGGCCCCTACGAGGTCGATCCGCCGGTCGTGCTCGCCCCGATGGCCGGGATCACCAACGTCGCCTTCCGGCAGCTGTGCCAGGAGTACGGCGCAGGCATCTACGTCTGCGAGATGATCACCGCCCGCGCGGTCGTCGAACGACACCCCGGCACCATGCACATGATGACCTTCGGGGCCGGCGAACACCCCAGGTCCATGCAGCTCTACGGCGTCGACCCGAAGACCATGCGCGAGGCCGTCAAGATCATCACCGGCGAGGGCCTCGCCGACCACATCGACAGCAACTTCGGCTGCCCGGTCGCGAAGGTGACCCGCAAGGGCGGCGGCGCGGCGCTGCCGTTCAAGCGGAAGCTGTTCGCCGACATCGTCCGTGAATCCGCGAAGGCGGCCGACGAAGCGGGCGTGCCGTTCACCGTGAAGTTCCGGGTCGGCATCGACGACGACCACCTCACCTACCTCGACGCGGGCCGGATCGCCGAGGCCGAGGGCGCCGCCGCGGTCAGCCTGCACGCCCGCACCGCCGCCCAGCGCTACTCCGGGCAGGCCGACTGGTCGAAGATCGCCGCGCTCAAGGAGGCCGTCACCAGCATCCCGGTGCTCGGCAACGGCGACATCTTCAGCGCGGACGACGCGCTGCGCATGGTCGCCGAGACCGGCTGCGACGGCGTCGTCGTCGGACGTGGCTGTCTCGGCAGGCCGTGGCTGTTCGGCGAACTCGAAGCCGCTTTCGCGGGCCGCCCGGCGCCCACGCCGCCCAACCTCGGCGAGGTCGCCAAGGTACTGCGCAGGCACACCGAACTGCTCGTCGAGCACGACGGGCACGACAAGGCCATGCGCGACATCCGCAAGCACATGGCCTGGTACCTGATGGGCTTCCCAGTCGGCTCCGAACTGCGCCGCGGCTTCGCCATGGTCTCGAGCATGGAGCGGCTCGACGAGCTGATCGCCCAGCTCGACCACGACGCGCCGTTCCCGACGGCGGCGACGGGCCCGCGCGGCCGCCAGGGTTCGCCGGGCAAGGTCACCCTGCCGCACGGCTGGCTCGACGACCCGGACGACGACTGCGTCCCCGAAGCCGAAGACATGCACTCCGGCGGTTAATACCTCGGCGAAAATGGGCGCGTGAAACCCGGTTCGCCATTTCGCCGTCGCAGAGCTCACGACAGCGAAGATCACGACAGGCGAATGTGATATGCATCACAAATAGTAGTGAACACTCCGATTTCCCGAATTCGCCACGCCGGTGGATCTCGCACAATACCCCTGGTCAAGGCTGCCGAAGCGACACTAAGTCCCGATGATCCGGAAGTCCGCAGAAAAAGCACCCGGCTTCCACAAGAATGCTTAGCAGTAGCAAGAAACGACCCTTTTGTGATGACCGTTAAGGTGGCTGGCGCAAGCTTTTGCACGAAGCGCACTATGTTCCCATGACACGTCCAGAGCGCACCGGCGCGGACGAGGTCGGCGCGCTCCCCACGGATCCTCCCGGGTGGCGTTTCGCCTTCACGGTGTTTTCCGGTCGCTGTGTCCCTTTGTGGATCACCCTCTGGTTGTCGCTGGTTCTCGGCGGGCTTGTCGCACTCGGCTGCCTCGTCGGCCCCTGGGCGCCCGGCCTGCTCTCCGCCGCCGGTGGTGTCGCGGCGGGCGCTCGAGCTCTCGTCAAGGCGCGCTCCCGGAAATGAGGCGCGACAGCCCGGCGGTGGCGACGGCCGGGCAAGGAACCAGCCGTCCGGCGTTCACCGTCGCCACGTAGGTTCGAGGGGTGATCGAACACCTCAGCATCCCCACCGCTGCCGGCTCCTTCGACGCCATCGCCGCCGGGCCCGAGGACGGCCGTCCCGTCCTGCTGTTGCACGGATTCCCCGAGGCCGCCGTCGAATGGGAACACCAGGTCGCGACGCTGGGCGTGCTCGGCTATCGCGCGGTCGCGCCGGATCAGCGCGGCTACTCGCCGGACGTCCGGCCGGAGCGGCCGGCCGAGTACGGGATCGACGAGCTGGTCGGCGACGTCGTGACGATCGCGGATCAGCTCGGCTGGAACCGGTTCGACCTCGTGGGGCACGACTGGGGCGCCGCCGTCGCCTGGTGGGCCGCCGACGCGCACCCGGAGCGGCTGCGCAGTCTCACCGCCGTGTCGACGCCGCATCCGGCCGCGCTCGCGGAGGCCATGAAGACCGACGAGGACCAGCATCTGCGCTCGCGGTACATGACCGAGTGGCGGCAGACCCCGGTCACCGAGCGGCGCATGCTGGAGAACGACGCCCGCGCGCTGCGGGAGATCTTCGAACGCCGGGTGCCGCAGAGCAAGGTCGACGACTACGTGCGGCGGCTGTCCGAACCGGGCGCGCTCACCGCGGCGCTGAACTGGTACCGCGCCGGGCGTCCCGGCGGGAAGATCGGCAAGATCACCGTGCCCACGATGTACGTGTGGAGCACCGAGGACGTCTCCTTCGGCTCGACGGCCGCGTTCGACACCGCCAACTGGGTCAGCGGACCGTACCGGTTCGAGATGCTGGAGGACGTCACGCACTGGGTTCCGGAGGACGCCCCGGAGGCGTTGACGACCCTGCTCGTCGAACACCTCAAGGCCCGCTGACAGCTTCCACCCGAAGGGGCGAAATACGTCACGGACGACCCGTCCGGCCCTGGTTGTGGCGCGTGGCGCGGTGTTCAGTGTTCATCGTGGACACCACGACTCAGCACCAGTCCGAGGCACTCCCTACCGGCGAGGACGCATCGGCGGAGACCGAGCGCGTCGTCTTCGTCACCGAAGACGGCGTCCCGACCGGCGAAACCGGCCCGAAGCTCGCCAGCCACCACGAGCACACGCGGCTGCACCTGGCGTTCTCCTGCTACGTCCTGCGGCACTCCGACCAAGCGCTGCTGCTGACCCAGCGGGCGGCGACGAAGAAGGTGTGGCCGGGGGTCTGGACCAACAGCGTGTGCGGTCATCCCGCGCCGGGCGAACCGCTCGAGGACGCCGTCCGCAGGCGTGCGGAGTACGAGATCGGCCTGCCACTGCTTTCGGGGCTGCAGTGCGTACTGCCGTCGTACCGCTACCGCACACCGCCGTTCCAGGGCATCGTCGAGAACGAGTTCTGCCCGGTCTTCGTGGCGTGGACCGACCGGGATCCCGAGCCGAATCCCGAGGAGGTCGGCGGCTGGCGGTGGATCGCGTGGGCCGACTACGCACGGTTGCTACACGATCCTGAGGCTGACGTGAGTTACTGGGCGAAAGACCAGTTCGCGCAGCTCAGCGCCGTATCGCCGTTCTCGTCGTTCGAGATCGAGAACTCCACTGCGTGACATTACCGGACGGGTGTCGTCCACTTGAGCGATATTCACTTTCGCCCGTACTGATATCTCAAGAGCCGCCTCCTATACGTCGACAACCATGGGGTGGCGGAGGTGGGCGCGGTGGCCGAGGACGAGCTCCGGGGGTCACCGGAGCCGGGGGATCTGCTCAGCCTCCACGAGTCGATCGCCGGACTGCTCGCGACGCAGGGGGATTGGCGGCGGGCGTACCACCACCTCCGGTCGGCGCTGGACATCGCACGCGCCGGCAGCCTGCGCGACACCTTGACGTCGAGCTACAACCGCCGCTACCTCGACCAGTGGCTGGACGGCCTGCTCTCCGAACAGCACGGTATTTCCGCCCAGCACAGGCGGCCCGAAGTAGCGGTCGCGCTGATCGATCTCGACCTGTTCAAGAATGTGAACGATACTTACGGTCACCTCGTCGGTGACCGCGTTCTGCGCAGGGTCGCCGATCTCCTGCAGGAGGAGCTGCCGCCCGGCGGGTTCTGCGCCCGCTACGGCGGCGAGGAGTTCGCGCTCGTACTGCCGGGGGTCGACGCGCCGCGGGCCGTCCGCATCGCCGACGCCGCTCGCGCTCGTGTCGCCCATCATCCCTGGTCAGAGGTTCAGCCGGGGTTGCGCGTGACGGTCAGCATCGGCATCGCCCACGAGCCGGGAACGGCCCTCGCGAGGCCTGTTTCCCCCGAGCGTCAACTGCGCTGCGCGGACACGTTGCTGTACGCGGCGAAGCGCGCGGGACGCAATAAGGTCGCCTATCGCGACCACGAAACCACTCGGGTAATTACCCACTCAGAGTAACGTAAACCGGTCATTACCCCCGTTTACCTCTCCTCGCCTTCACCTGATCGCCCGCTGCTACCAGCCTTTTTACGACTGACGGTGAAGAAATTCCCGGGAGGGTGTCGTCACAACCGGCGGGTATCCGTACGATAACGAAAACCCGCTACGGGACATGTGACCACGGGACGTGTGAAAGGAGACCGGGTGCCCGACGAGCGCAACACCCCGGGGACCGGTCGCCGTTCGGAAGGCAGTCCCGCACGGGGCAGGGCAGGCAGGCGCCGGTCGATGGACACCTACGGCGGCATCAGCGTGTCCGACGTGGTCGCCCGGCACACCGGGGAGCGGCCGACCTTCCCGCCCGGAAGCCGTCCCGGGGACGACGCGCCCGCGCACCGCCCCGAAGCCGCCGAGCCGGAGCCGGAACCCCGCAGACGCCGCGCCGCACCGCCCCGTCCCGCCGTCACCCAGACGCCGCCCGCGCCCCGCGCGCCCCGTCCGGACCAGCCGCCCGCTCAGCCGGACGCCCCGCGTCCGCCGCGGCCGCCCCGCCCGCGACGTCCGACAGCCGCCGCGCCCGTCCCCGGTGCGCCGCCGGAACGCAGGCCACCCGCGAACGGTGCGACGCCTCAGCAAGCGCCTCCTCAGCCGCGCCGTGCCCGGCGCCCGGCGCCGCCCGCCGCGGGCAAGTCACCGGTGCCGCCCCCCGTGAACGGGAAGACCGCGGTGGTCCCGGCCCCCAACGGGAAGCAGCCATCCGCCCCGGCGCCGGTTCCGCCCGCTGCCAACGGCAAGGCCCCCGACACGGCGCCACCGCGCCCGCGCCGGCCCCGGCCCGCACCGGCGGACCAGCCGACGAGGATGACGAAGGCGGCCAAACCGGCCGCTGCCGCCGCGACTTCCGCCGCGGTTCCGCCGCGCGCGTCGCTGGATCCGCTGACGATGACCGACGAGATGGAGGCCATCGACGAGGCCACGCAGTACCGGCGCAAGATCGACCACACGCTCGCCCGGTTCTCCGCCGCACACGACGAACTGGAGGCCGAGGAAGCCAAGCGCCGGGAGCGCCGGGACCGGCTCACCGCCCGGCCGACCGCGTTGCTGGAGCAGACCCGCACCGCGCTGATGCGGGTGGTCGCGCCGTCGTCCCCGGCGGGCGAGCCGGAGGAAAAGCCGAGCCCGCAGGAAAAAGCGCCGCAGACCCGGCTGCAGGAGAAGAAGCAGCGGCACAACGAGCGAACGCTGAAGGCAGGCCGGATCGCCGCGATCATCGTCGCCCTGCTCGTCTTCCTCAGCACCGGTATCGCCTGGGGCGCGAAGACGTGGTTCGACGCGAAGTTCAATCAGGTCAGCGCGCTCGACGAGAACTCGGCGGACATCCAGAACGCGGCCGGGCAGACCGGCGACGAGAACTTCCTCCTCGTCGGGTCGGACAGCCGTGACGGTGCCTCCGCGGAGGAGAACGTCGGCGACGCGAGTTCGATCCCCGGCGCCCGCTCGGACACCGTGATGATCGCGCACATCCCCGCCGACCGTAAGCGCGTGGTCGTGGTCTCGTTCCCGCGCGATCTGGAGGTCTCGCAGCCGGAGTGCGCGAAGTGGGATCCGGCCACCAGCAAGTACAGCGAAGAGAAGTCGCCCGCGGTCAAGATCACGAAACTGAACACCGCGTACGGCGCGGGCGGCCCGCAGTGCGTGACGCGAGTGATCCAGCAGATCACCGGCATGCGGATCAACCACTTCGTCGGCATCGACTTCAACGGCTTCAAGGCCATGGTCGACGCCGTGCACGGGGTGAACGTGCACGTCGACAAGCCGATCGACGACACCACGCTGGGCATGGTCATCTCGCAGACCGGCGACATCGACATCTCCGGGGACCAGGCGCTGAGCTACGTGCGGGCGCGGCACGTCAAGGGCGACCCGACGTCCGACTACGGCCGGATGAAACGGCAGCAGACGTTCATCGCGTCGCTGCTGAAGAAAGTCATGTCCTCGGACGTCCTGCTCAACGCCGGGAAGCTGAGCGGCTTCATCAACGCGTTCGCGAAGGCCACCTTCGGGGAGAATCTGGGTATCGACCAGATGATGACGCTGGCGAAGTCGATGCGCGGGGTGGACCTGTCCAAGATCACCTTCATGACGGTGCCGACCACCGGGAACGCGAACTCTCGCGGCAACGAGGTGCTGGTGCAGAGCCAGACGAAGTCGTTGTTCCAGGCGCTGATCGACAACACTCCGCTGCCCGATCCCAACGCATCGGCACCGGCCGAAAGCAAGGACACCGGAACGTCCGGTACCACGCCGAAACCCGGCACGAAGAGGACGAGCAACTCGGGCTGAGCCGAGGGATTCGTTAGGCGTGGTTCACGTCGGGTTCACCCAGCGATGCGGTATTCGGCCAGTCTTGCCCGTAGGGTGTCCTCATGCGTGAGGCTTACCATGTCGAACTCGAACAGCTCGCCGATCACCTGGCCGGAATGTCACTGCAGGTGGCCGATGCCATGGAACGCGCGACGCGTGCGCTGCTGGAGGTCGACCTCGCACTCGCGGAGCAGGTGATCGGCGACGACGCCAAGGTCGACGACGCCCGCGCCGAATGCGAGGAACAGGCCTACGCGTTGCTCGCGTTGCAGGCCCCGGTGGCGACCGACCTGCGAACGGTGCTCGCGGCCATCCACGCGGCGGAAAGCCTGGAGCGCATGGGCGACCTCGCCCTGCACGTCGCCAAGGCCGCCCGCCGCCGCCACCCGGAACCGGTGCTCCCGGACGCCGTGCGCGACGACTTCGCCAAGATGGGCGAGCTCGACGTCAAACTGGCGCGGCGCGTGGAACAGATCATCAAGACCAAGGACGTCGCCGCCGCGAAGGACCTCGAGACCGAGGACGACGAGGTCGACGACATCCATCGCCACCTGTTCACTGTGCTGATGGACCGCGACTGGCCGCACGGCGTCGCCGCGGCGGTGGACGTGACGCTGCTCGGCCGCTTCTACGAGCGCTTCGCCGACCACGCGGTTTCCGTGGCTCGCCGGATGATCTTCGTGGTCACCGGCAAGATGCCCGGCTACGGCACCGACGACGACATCTGATCGGTCTTCCCCGGCGCGGCCCGTACCCCTTTTCGTTGGGGTACGGGCTTTTTCGTGTCCACTTGGTCCCCGTCGCCATCATGCTCCGCAGGTCCGTGAAGGCCTCCATACCGGCGCTCAGTGCTGTGAAGGAGGCCTTCACGGCATTCGGTGCGGTTGGGGGTGGGCGCGGCGGTCTTGGGTGTCGGGGGGGGTGGGGCGGGGGGGGTGGGGTGGGGGGGTTGGAGAGGGTGGGGCCGGGGGGGGGGGGGTGTGGGGGGGGGGGGGGGTTGGGA
>NZ_JBHYIQ010000070.1:19718-29688 GCF_042739895.1 Amycolatopsis sp. NPDC059021 | reverse complement strand
GCCGTTGGGGACGTTGATCGTCGGTAACGGAGCGTTCGCGACGTCGGGGGGAGGTTGTCGGCGTGGGCGGAGAGACTCCGAGGGACGCCCTGGGTGCATCCACCGCACCGAGGGACACCCCCGATGCACTCGACGCACCCAGGGACGCCCTTGTCGCACCCACGGACAGCGCACCGGAAGCGTCCTTCAGCACATCCCGCCCCAGAACCCTCAGTGAGAAAATGAGGCATTCACGGACTAGAGGAAGCACCCGATGGGAGCAGTTCACCCCAGATCCCGTCTGCGCACCGAGATCCCTTACACAGCAATGGATCCAAGCCATTGCACTAGGTTGTCCACAGCCACCGTCGTATGTGGACAATTTTCGCCCACACCGCTCGTCGACAGGGTTTTGTCGTGCCCCGGCGATAGAATGTTGCGGGGCCGCCCCCCAATGGGAGGGTGGGGGATGCGTAGGTGATGGAGCGGCTGGAAAGCGTTGCGGGCAAAGAGACGTGGGGGCCTCCCTGAGGGACTCTGGGTCCCTCGAGGAGGCCCCCACGGACCGAAAGAGGACGATCAGCCGAAGCGGCCCGAGATGTAGTCCTCGGTGGCCTTCTCGTCCGGGTTGGAGAAGATCTTCTCCGTGTCGTTCAACTCCACGAGGCGTCCCGGCTGGCCGACCCCGGCGAGGTTGAAGAACGCCGTCTGGTCGGAAACCCGCGCCGCCTGCTGCATGTTGTGCGTGACGATGACGATCGTGTAGTCCTTCTTCAGCTCACCGATCAGGTCCTCGATCGCGAGCGTCGAGATCGGGTCGAGCGCGGAGCACGGTTCGTCCATCAGCAGCACGTCCGGCTGCACCGCGATCGCCCGCGCGATGCACAGCCGCTGCTGCTGCCCGCCGGAAAGGCCGCCGCCCGGCTTGTTCAGCCGGTCCTTGACCTCGTTCCACAGGTTCGCGCCGCGCAGCGCCCGCTCGGCGATGTCGTCGAGCTGCTTGCGGTTGTTCGTGCCCGCCAGCTTCAGCCCGGCCACCACGTTGTCCTTGATGGACATGGTGGGGAACGGGTTCGGCCGCTGGAACACCATGCCGATGGTGCGGCGCACCTGCACGGGGTCCACAGAGGACGCGTAGATGTTCTCGCCGTCCAACAGCACTTCGCCGTCGACACGCGCGCCGGGGATGACCTCGTGCATGCGGTTCAGCGTCCGCAGCACGGTCGACTTGCCACACCCCGACGGCCCGATGAACGCGGTGACGTTACGCGGCGGCACCGCCAGCGTGACGCTGTCCACGGCATGGAACTTGCCGTAGTAGATGTCCAGGTCCTTGACGTCGATTCGCTTGGCCATGACTCACTTCTTCTTCGGGGCGACGATGCGGGAAAAGACCGTGGCGAGCAGGTTGATCAGCGCGATGATGAGCACCAGTGTCAGCGCCGCGCCCCAGATCCGGTCGTAGCCGACGCTGCCCGGGTTCATCGAGTTGGTGACGCGCTCGTTGTTCATCAGCAGCGGCAGCGAAGCCTGTTCGCCGGTGAAGATGTCCCAGTGCACGAACGCCGAATAGCCGACCAGCACCAGCAGCGGCGCGGTCTCGCCCATGACGCGGGCGAGCGCCATCATCACACCGCCGATGATGCCGGACAACGCGGTCGGCAGCACGATCTTCATGATCGTCTTCCACTTGGGGACGCCGAGCGCGTACGAGGCCTCACGCAGATCGTCCGGGACGATCCGCAGCATCTCCTCCGAGGACCGCACGACCACCGGGATCATCAGCAGCACCAGGGCGAGCGACACCGCGAACCCGCTGCGCGGCAGGCCGAGCGTGGTGACCCACAGCGCGTAGATGAACAGAGCGGCCACAATGGACGGAACACCGGAGAGGATGTCCACCATGAACGTGGTGATCTTGGCGAGCTTGCCGCGGCCGTACTCGACGAGGTAGATCGCGACGAGCATGCCCAGCGGCACCGCGATGATCGCGCACACCACGCCCTGCAGCAGGGTGCCGATGATCGCGTGCAGCACACCGCCACCGACCTCGTCGGAAAGCACCTCCCCGAAGTCCTGGGTCCACCAGTTCGAGAACGGGATCCGCTTGATGCCGTTGGCGATCACGGTGTAGAGCACCCACACCAGCGGCACCACTGCGACCAGGAACGACAGCCACACCAGCACGGTGGCGAAGCCGTTCTTCGCCTTGCGCTTCAGGCTGACCTGCTGGAAAGCCGGGGCGGTGGCGGGCTTTTCGAGCGTGGAAGCCGACATGCTCATGCCCCCTTCTTCCCGATGATCGCGCGGGCCGCGAAGTTGACGATGAAGGTGAGCAGGAACAGCACGAGCCCGGCCGCGATGTACGCGCCGGCGGACGTCGCGTTGTTGAACTCGCTGTAGTTCGCCGCGATCTTCGAGGCGAACGTGGCACCGCCGTCGAACACGCTCCAGGTGAAGAAGCGGTTGACCGGGATGAGCAGGATGACGGCGAGCGCGATGGTCTCACCCAGCGCACGCCCGAGCCCCAGCATCGAAGCGCCGATGTACCCGGCCTTGCCGAACGGCAGGACCGTGGTGCGGATGACCTCCCAGCGCGTGGCGCCGAGCGCGAGCGCGCCCTCGATGTGCGCGGTCGGGGTCCGCTCGAAGACCTCGCGCGTCAGCGAGGTGATGATCGGCAGGAGCATCACCGCGAGCACCACGCCCGCGGTGAAGATCGTGCCGCGCACGCTGGGCGCGACGTTGCCCGGCGCGAAGACCGGGATCCAGGAGAAGGTGTCGTTCACCCACTGCGAGAACGGTTCGATCGCCGGTGCGAGCACGAGGATGCCCCAGAGACCGAAGATGATCGACGGCACCGCGGCCAGCAGATCGATGATGTAGGCGAACGGGCGCGCGAGCTTCTTCGGCGCGTACTGCGTCAGGAAGAGCGCGATCCCCAGGGAGACCGGCATCGCGATCACCAGCGCGACCACCGACGTCGCGATGGTCACCTCCAGCAGATCGAGGATGCCGAAGGACATGTTGGTCGGGTCGTTGGTCGTCCAGCCCTTGGAGAACAGGAAGCTGGCCTTGTCCGCCCGCAGCGCCGGAATGGCCTGCACGAGGAGGAAAAGCCCGATCAGGCCGATCAGGATCACCACGAACAGACCGGCGCCGGTGGTCAGGTTCTTGAAGATGCGGTCACCGGGCCGCACCTTGCCGCGTGGGGCACCCGCGGGCTCGGCGGCCGGCGGGGCGGATTTGTCCGAAATCGGGTCCTCCGGAGGGGTGTGGAGGGACGACGAACGCCCACCGGGGTCACCGGTGGGCGTTCGCGTCGAAGATGAGTCGCTCATCGACTGTGGTAATCCAGCCTGTGTCTAGTCGTCATACCGGGCACGGGCGGCCGGGTCAGGCGATCGCCTTGACCGCGGTGAGCACCTTGTCCTGCAGGCTCTGCGGGATCGGCACGTAACCCTTGTCCGACAACGGCTTCTGCCCCTCGGTGGCCGACACCGTCAGGAACGCCTTGACGGCCTTCGAGACGTTGGCGTCCGCGTACTTCGAGCAGACGATCTCATAGGTGGTCAGCAGCAGCGGGTAGGCACCCGGGGTGTTGCTCGCGTAGATCGCGTTCAGGTCGAGCGCGAGGTCGTTGCTGCCCTCCTTGAGGAACTTGGCGGAGTCCAGCGACTTCGCCACGTTCGCCGCGTTCAGCTCGACACCGCCGGAGCCGCTGTCGATCAGTGCCGGGGTGAGGCCTTCCTTGGCGAACGCGCCCTCGACGTAGGTGATGGCGCCGTCGGCGGCCTTGACCGCGGTGGCGACACCGTTCGAGCCCTGCGCCCCGTTGCCGACGCCGCCCTTGAACGACTTGCCCGCGCCCTGCTTCCACACGTCCTTGGCGGCCGCGCCGAGGTACTTCTGGAAGTTGTCGGTGGTGCCCGACTCGTCGGAGCGGGAGACGACCTGGATCGGCTTGTCCGGCAGGTTCAGGCTCTCGTTGCCCTTGACGGCCTTGATGGCCGGGTCGTTCCAGTTCTTGATGCCGCCGTTGAAGATCTTGGCGATGACGGTCGGGGTCAGCGTCAGCTTGTCGACACCCTGGAGCTTGTAGGCGACCGCGACCGGGCCGACCACGAGCGGGATGTTCCACGCCTCGGCGCCGCAGCGCTTCTGCGCGGCCTCGGCGTCGGCACCGGTGATCGGGGAGTCCGAACCGCCGAAGTCGACCTGGTTGGCGTTGAACTGCTTGACACCGGCGCCCGAGCCACTCGCGGTGTAGTTGACCTGCTGGCCGGAGCACTTCTTGCCGTACTGCTGCTTGAAGATCTCGACGGCGTTGTTCTGTGCCGTCGAACCCTCACCGGACAGCGGGCTCTTCCCGCCGCAGTCGACCTGGGCGGTTCCGGTGGCGGCAGGCGCCGAAGCCGAGTTCGAGCCGCTCTTGTTCGCCGCGGGATCGGAGCCACACGCGGTGAGCACGAGAGCGGCGCTCGCCACGATGCCAATCGCACCCAGGGGCCGCATGATCTTCACTGCATTTCCTCCACTAGGAGTCTTGCGGAACCGGCGGGCCGGTGCGCCCGCGCCGGATCCGGACATTAGGCAGCCCCGGTGGACAGGCGGCCCTTTCCAGGTGAACGAAAAGTGAACAACGCGGCCGATGTGAGCAGTGCTACTAGTCCGCGTGAGTGCCGTGTCACAGCTGTGACCTGGGCGTCCGCGCTTCGTGACGGATTAATCGCAAAGCGTTCTTGCTGTTCACAGTCCGTACTGGACGTCGGTCTCGAAACGTGTGAACCCGAGCTTCGTGTAGACCGCGAGCGCCGGGGCGTTGTCGCCCTCGACGTACAAGATCACCTGACGCAGTCCGCGCGCCGCGAGATAGCGCAGTCCGGCCAGCGTGAGCGCTTTCCCGAGTCCGCCGCCCTGGGCGCCGGGGTCGACGCCGACGACGTACACCTCGCCGACCGGCTCGCCGCCGAAGCGGCCCGGCACCGGCTCGTGCACCTTCGTCCAGTGGAAGCCGATGAGCTCGCCGGCCTCGTTTTCGGCGAGGAAGAAGCCGTCCGCGTCGAACCACGGCTGCTTCTCCTCGGCACGGACCTCGTCGGCGGTGAGCGCGCCCTGCTCGGGGTGCCAGTCGAAGGCGCGGGCGTTGACGGCGACCAGCGCGTCCTCGTCCTGGCCGGGGACGAACGTGCGTAGCTTGACGCCCTCGCGAAGCGTCGGCTCGGGCCACTCGGCCTTCTCGACGTCGGCTTGGAGGATGAGCAGCTCGCGAGTCCGCCCCAGCCCGAGCTGTTCGGCGATCTTCGCGGCGCCGGGGTGATCGCCGTGCGCCCAGACACGGAAGCCCTCGGCGGCGTGCTCCTTGACCTCTTGCGCCAGTGCGAGGCCGTGACCGCGGCGGCGATGAGCGGGGTGGACGATCAGCTCGGCGACCTGACGACCGTGCGAATCGCCGTCGGTGTCGAGGTGGACGTACCCGACCGGCACTCCGTCAACGCGGGCGAGCAGGTGTTCCCCGCCCTCGAACTCCCGCGGCAGCGGTCCGTCCGGGGAGACTTCGGGCCGCCCGTCGGTCTCCTTCGCCGCCAGCAGGATCTCCCGCACCGCGGCGTCGTCCCGCTCTTCACTCCACCCAGACAGCTCCATGTGGTCCAGCCTAGAGGTCTCTGAAGGCCACCATGAGGGACCAGAACGCCCTCAAGGTGGCCTTCAGAGACTTGCGCTAGTGGGTGGAGAGGTCGGCGGGGAGGGGCACCTGAGGGGCGGGGGCCGGAGCCGGGGCGGGCTTCGGCGTCACGCTTTTGGCGGGCCGCTCGAACTTGTAGCCCACGTTGCGCACGGTGCCGATCATCTGCTCGTGCTCGGGGCCGAGCTTGGCGCGCAGCCGCCGGACGTGGACGTCGACCGTGCGGGTGCCGCCGAAGAAGTCGTAACCCCAGACCTCCTGCAGCAACTGCGCGCGGGTGAACACCCGGCCCGCGTGCTGCGCGAGGTACTTGAGCAGCTCGAACTCCTTGTAGGTCAGCTCGAGCGTCCGGCGCCGCAGACGGGCGGTGTAGGTGGCCTCGTCGATGACGAGGTCGCCGACGCGCAGTTCGGCCTCGACCTGGCCACTGTTGCCGTCGCGCGTAGTCACCAGCCGCAGCCGGGCGTCGACCTCGGCCGGGCCCGCGGTGGGCAGCAGGATGTCGTCGGTCCGCCATTCCGCGCTGACCGCGACCAGCCCGCCCTCGCCGACGACGGCGATGATCGGGGTGGTGGCCTCGTCCTCACCGGCGCCCTTCAGCAGCCTGCACAGGCTCTTCGCCGAGGCCAGGTCGCTGCGCGCGTCGAGAAGGATGACGTCGCGATGACCGGCGTCGAGCAGGGCCGTCACCTCGGGGGCGCGGACGCGTACGGTGTGGGGAAGCAGGTCCAGCGCGGGCAGCACCGTAGTGGCGTCGGCCTCCGCAGTGAGTACCAGAAGGTCCAGGCTCATGAGCCGCACCGCCTTCACAAATCGTCGCCTCGAACGTGGCTTCGGTCGGTGCTGAGTGAGAATAGCGGGTGAACGGCCGGAACACCTCCCCTTGCTGGATCGATCACACCTGGTCAAAGACGAGGACGAGGCCACGAGCCCGGAGAACAGAGGAGAACGGACGCGATGGTGAACAGGCCCGCGACGGCCCCCGGACGCCCTGCCCCACGCCCGGACGACGGGCGCCGCGGACGGCGGATCCGGCGGTGGGTCATCGCACTCGGGATCCTGGTACTCCTGCTGGTCGGCGCCGATTTCGGGGCCGCGGCGTTCGCCGAGCACACGATCTCGCAGAAGGCCCGCGCACAGCTCAATCTGACCGACGACCCGTCGGTGTCCATCCACGGTTTCCCGTTCCTCACGCAGGCGCTCTCCGGTGACTACGGTCACATCACCCTTTCGGCCGCCGGATTGCCGGTCGGCGACAGGCTGCGCGACGTCGCCGTCAACGCCGACCTGAAGAATGTGACAGCACCGCTGTCGGACGTCACGTCGGGAAACACCAAGTCGATCAAGATCGGCGATCTGACCGCGGCGGTCACCATCAAGGCCGCCGACCTCGCGCGCAACGCGCCGCTGGACAAGGTCGAGAACCTGCGCATCGAGCAGTCCACCGAGGACTACGTCCGCAACGGCGGTGAATCGGGCAAGAGCACGACGCCGACCACCACCACGACGACACCGACCGACAGCGAGAACCAGGACAGCCCGACCGCGGGCGTGCGGCTGTCGGGCAACGTCCAGATCGCCGGGCAGAAGGTCGAGATCTTCTGCTTCGCGATGATCGAACTGCACGGCAAGGAGATCAGCATCGTCCCGACCCGGCTGCAGTTCGGGAATGACAAGGAGACGACGATCGTTCCGGCTGCTGTGCAGAAGGCACTGCTGCCGAACTTCCGGGCGTCGATCAGCACGGCGAGCCTGCCGCTGTCGGTCACGCCGACCTCCGTCCGGGTCGACAGCGGATCGGTGACGATCAAGGGCAAGGCGAACGACGTCTCGTTCGCGCAGCTGTCCGCGAAGGAGTGAGCGATGGCCGGGTTGTGGGTGCTGCTGGGCACGCTGGTCGTAGCCGCCGCCGTCGGCCTCGGCCTGCGCGCGCGCAACGGCCGGGTCCGCGCACCCCGCCCGGCCGAAACGCGGCCGCTGCCCGAGGCCGTGACCGAGGTGCTCGACCCGGCGGCGGCCGTGACACTGGTCCAGATCTCGACGACGTTCTGCGCCCCTTGCCGTCACACGCGCGTGCTGCTGTCCTCGCTCGCGGAGAAGACCGGCGGCCTCACGCACGTCGACCTCGACGTCACCGACCAGCCGGAGGTGGCGCAGGCACTGTCCGTCCTGCGGACCCCGACGACGCTCGCGATGACCGCCGACGGCCGTGAACTCCTGCGGGTCGGCGGTGTCCCGCGCGGCGAGGAACTACTCGACGCCCTGCGCCCCCACCTGGGCGCGACCGCCCGCTGAGACACGCCGGGTCTCAATATTCGGGAGTCGTCCCACGGTATGAACGGTGTTCCCACTCTGAGGGAGCACTGGGTACCCTCGCACCCGTGAACAGGCTGCCCACCCCGCTCTTGACGCAACGCCGCGCAGTGGATCTGTGCCGCGTGCGCAGCAGCCTGTGTCCGCGTTTCCCCGGCTCGAGCTGACGCACGACCCCGTGCTGGGCCTGCCGGAACACCGCTGAAGCCGTGCCGTCTGCACGCAATTCCGCCTCGCCAAGCAGGAGGATCCCATGTCCGCCGGACCGGCCGTCGACCCGCGGGGACCGCGGTTCGCCGCCATCCTGACCACGATCGTGCTCGCCGTCGTGCTCGTCACCCAGTGGTGGCCGCTGCTCGCGCTGCAGACGATCGTGTTCGCGATCGGCGCGTTCATCGGGCTCAAACCCGCGCCGTACTCGATCCTCTACCGCGCGCTCGTCGCCCCGCGCCTCGGCCCGACGACCGAACGGGAGGACGCGGCGCCGCTGCGCTTCGCCCAGGCCGTCGGCTTCGTGTTCGCGCTGGTCGGCACGATCGGCTTCGCGACCGGCGTCGACCTGCTCGGCATCATCGCGACAGCGTTCGCGCTGTTCGCCGCGTTCCTCAACGCCGCGTTCAACTTCTGCCTCGGCTGCGAGATGTACCTGCTCATCAAGCGTTTCACCCCGGCCGCCCGCGCGTCGTAGAAACTCCCGCCCCAGCCCGTACGAAACCCAGAAAGAGAGTCAGCTCCATGAGCCGTGAAGACGTCCTGGTCACCACCCAGTGGGCCGAGGAGAACCTGGACACCCCCGGCGTCGTGTTCGTCGAGGTCGACGAGGACACCACCGCCTACGACGCGGGGCACATCCGCGGCGCGGTGAAGTTCGACTGGCGCAAGGACCTCCAGGACGGGGTGCGCCGCGACTTCGTCGACAAGGCGGGCTTCGAGAAGCTCCTGTCCGAGAAGGGCATCTCGAACGACGACCGCGTGATCCTCTACGGCGGCAACAACAACTGGTTCGCCGCGTACGCGTACTGGTACTTCAAGCTGTACGGGCACGAGAACGTCCAGTTGCTGGACGGCGGGCGCAAGAAGTGGGAGCTCGACGGGCGCGAGCTGAACTCCGACGACGTCAAGCGCGAGCCGACCTCGTACAAGGCCAAGGACCAGGACCTGTCGCTGCGCGCGTTCCGCGACGAGGTCGTCCAGTCCATCGGCTCGAAGAACTTCGTCGACGTGCGTTCGCCCGACGAGTACTCCGGCAAGCTGCTCGCCCCGGCGCACCTGCCGCAGGAGCAGTCCCAGGTCCCCGGCCACATCCCCGGCGCGCTGAACGTGCCGTGGGCGAAGGTCGCCAACGAGGACGGCACCTTCAAGACCGAGGAAGAGATCAAGGAGCTGTACGCCGACGAGGGTCTCGACCCCGCGAAGGAGACCATCGCGTACTGCCGGATCGGCGAGCGTTCGTCGATCGCCTGGTTCGCGCTGCGTGAGCTGCTGGGCTACCAGGGCGTGAAGAACTACGACGGTTCTTGGACGGAATACGGCTCGCTGGTGGGCGTGCCGGTCGAGTTGGGAGCGAAGTAATGGCAGATGACGGTTGCGGCGCCCCGGCCCAGGTGGCCACGCCCGCTGACTTCGACACGAACGGCCAGGTCGTCCTCGCCGGCAAGGTGACCGGGGCTTCCGGTCCCGTCGGCGGCGCGTTCGTCCGGCTGCTGGACGGCGGCGGCGACTTCACCGGCGAGGTGGTTTCCTCCGCCGACGGTGACTTCCGCTTCTACGCCGCGCCGGGCGACTGGACTGTGCGCGCGCTGCACCGCACCGGCAACGGCGAAGCCTCGGTGACCGCCGAAGGCCCCGGCCTGCACCAGCTCGCGATCTCGGTCGGCTGAAGCTGCTGAAGGGGGGGGGGGTGGGGGGGGGGATGTGGTGGTGAGAAACCTCCGGTCGGCTGGTTGTGTTATTCTGGGTGTCGACCCGCTGACAGGGGGGGGGCGCGCGCCC
>NZ_JBHYIQ010000070.1:7345-19708 GCF_042739895.1 Amycolatopsis sp. NPDC059021 | reverse complement strand
GCCCCGGTCACCCCCGCCGGCCCCGCCCGGCACAAGCTCGCTTTCTGGGTGGTCTTAAGCTGCTGATGGGGACTTACCTCGCCTGGCTTGCGTTCAAAGTCCCCTTCGTCGCGTCTTATTTGTCGAAAGTCCCCTTCAGCTCCCTGGCCGTGTGCGCCCGCAACTCCGGGCAATCCTTGACCGGGTCTTCTCGCGGACACGCCAGGAAGTGACCGAGGAATTCTTCCGCGGCGGCCAGCTTCTCTTGCTGCGCCCGGATTTCCGACAGTCGTGTTTGGACAGTCGTGCGCCAGTCGCCGTGCTGGGGCCGGCGCAGCAGGACGTCGATTTCGTCCAGGCTCAGCATTCCGGTGCCCCGCAGCATCTTCACCATGGCCAGCCGGTGCAGATCGTCCTCGTCGTAGTAGCGCGCGCCCGATTTCCGCGCCGGGCTGACGAGGCCGCGCTCGTCCCAGAACCGCAAGGCGGACGCGGTGACTCCCAGCCAGGCGGCGACTTCCCCGATGGATCGCATGACACGAGTTGACTTCAAGCCGGGTTGAACCCGCAACCTGTGCGGGTGACCCAGACGAAAACCGTTACCATTACCGGCCGGGCGGCCCTGCTCACCGCGACCTTCCTCGGCACGTTCATGTCGCTGCTCGACGTCAGCGTCGTGAGCGTCGCGCTGCCTTCGATCCGCCGGGACCTGAACACCGATTTCGCCGCACTGCAATGGATCATCGACGGCTACACGGTCGCGCTCGCGGCGGCGATCCTCTCCGGCGGCACGCTGGGAGACCGCTACGGCCGCAAGCTCGTCTACCTGGTCGGTCTCACCGGGTTCGCGCTCGCTTCGCTCGCCTGCGGGCTCGCACCGAACCTCGATTTCCTGGTGGCCGCCAGGATCGTCCAGGGCGTCGCCGCCTCGGCGGTCATCCCCGGTGCCCTGGCACTGCTCGCGCACGCGTTCCCCGAGCCGAAGGAACGCGCCAGGGTGATGGGGCTGTGGGGCACCGTCGCCGGTGCCGCGTTCGTGGTCGGCCCGTTGCTCGGCGGCGCGCTGACCGACGCGCTGGGCTGGCAGACGATCTTCCTGATCAACCTTCCGATCGGCGCGGTCGCCCTGTTCACCGGGCTGCGGGGCATCACCGAGTCCGCGGATCCCGAGCACGGCGCGCTCGACGTTCCCGGACAAGCGCTTTCAATGCTGTGGGTCGGCGCCCTCACCTATGCGGTGATCGAGGCGGGCCGCGTCGGCTTCACCTCGCCGGTGCTCGTCATCGGCGCGGTCGGCGTTGCCGCGCTGGCCGCGTTCCTCTTCGCCGAACTTCGCGCGGAACACCCGATGTTGCCGATCCGGCTGTTCAGGCGCTCCCGCTTCTCGGTCGCGATCCTCGCGTCCTTCGCGCTCGGCTTCGCCGCGTACCCGGCGGCCTTCCTGACCGGCCTCTACTTACAGCAGGCCCGCGGTGCTTCCGCGGCGGCCGCAGGCGTGCAGATGTTGCCGTACGTTCTCGGCAACCTCGTCGCCGCGTTCCTCGCCGGCCGGCTGTCCGCGCGGTTCGGCGCGAATCGCGTGCTGCCGGTCGGCTACCTGGTCACCGCCGTGGGCCTGTCGGGCTTCTTGCTGCTCGACGCGACAACCCCGTTCTGGCTGGTCACCGTGGTCTTCGCGGTGCTCAGCTTCGGCGGCGGGCTGTCGATAACCCCGACGAACCTGGTCGGGCTCGCCGGCTTGCCCGGTCACCGCGCCGGGATCGCGTCGGCCACCGTCAACGCCGCCCGCCAGACCGGCACCGCGCTGGGCGTCGCGGCGCTGGGCGCGCTGGTGGCGCAGCGGGCCGACTTCTCCTCGGGCCTGCACCTGGCCATGGGAGTCGCCGCGCTGGTGCTGCTGGCGGTGACCGTGCTCACCGCGACGACCCTGCGCGAAGCCGGATGAGCGGAGGCGGACTATTCTCCCCGGTGTGGAGATCCTGTTTACGACCTTGCTGGTGATCGCCGGTATCGCGGTGCTGTGGTTTGCCGCGTACGTCGTCTACCGGCTGTACGCCGACCAGCGCTGAGCCCATGACCTCGAGTGGCGACGAAGCCATCGCGGCCGCGGAAAAGCGCGCCGAGAGCACGCGTGACCGGAACCTCCCGCAGTTTGACGATCTGCCGATCCCGGCGGACACGGCGAACCTGCGGCTGGGCCCGAACCTGAACGACGCGTGCCTCGCCTTGCTGCCCCTGGTCGGGGTGTGGCGTGGCGAGGGCGAGATCGACTATCCGACGATCGACGGCCCGGTCAAGTTCGCCCAGCAGCTCACGATCGCGCACGACGGCAGGCCGTTCCTCTACCACGAGGCACGCTCCTGGCTGATCGACGACGACGGCAACGTCATCCGCCCCGCCGCCCGCGAGACCGGGTTCTGGCGGCCGCAGGAGGACGACACCATCGAGCTGCTGCTCACCCACAGCTCGGGGATCGTCGAGCTGTACTACGGGAAGCCGCGCAACCAGACGTCCTGGGAGCTGGGCACCGACGCGGTCATCCGCACCGCCACCGCCAAGGACGTCACCGCGGCGAAACGCCTCTACGGCCTGATCAACGGCGACCTCGGCTACGTCGAGGAGCGGGCCATGGTCGGCCAGGACATGCAGCCGCACGCGTCGGCGCTGCTCCGCCGCGTGGTGGGCTGACCGGACGGATCCCGTGCGCTGGCGGCGATATGGCGAGCACGCCGCGCTGCTCGACTGCGATTCGCTCACCCAGATGAGCGCCGCGCATGCCACGATCGTGGCCGCGCGGCCGGACGGCGTCGCCGAACTCGTCCCCGGCGCCCGCACTCTGCTGGTCGTGGCCGACCCCGGCTCCTCGGCACTCGACGACGTCCGTGCGCTGCTCGAAGACGCCGACCTCACGCGACCACCGTCCGCCGCTCCCCGGGAGATCACGATCGAGGTCCGCTACGACGGCGAGGACCTGGCACTGATCGCCGAGACGGCCGGACTGTCCGAAAAGGACGTAGTCGACCTGCACACCGGAGCCGAATACACCGTGGCGTTCACCGGATTCGCGCCCGGCTTCGGCTATCTGACCGGGCTTCCCGAACCGTTGCGGCAGCCGCGTCTGGAATCGCCGCGGACGCGGGTACCCGCCGGCGCGGTCGGTGTGGCGGGCGAGTTCACCGGCGTCTACCCGACGCCCTCGCCCGGTGGCTGGCGGCTGCTCGGCCACACCGACACGACGTTGTTCGATCCCCACGCCGAGCGGCCCGCGCTGCTCACGCCCGGCGACCGTGTCCGATTCCGGAGCGTGTGATGCGGGCTCTCGAAGTGCTGGCGACCGGCCCGCTCGCGCTGGTGCAGGATCTCGGCCGTCCTGGCTACGCGCATCTCGGCGTGCCACCTTCGGGCGCGCTCGACGTCGCGGCGTTGCGGCTGGCGAACCGGCTGGCGGGCAACGCCGAGTCGTGCGCGGGGATCGAGGCGGTGCTGGGTGGGCTGTCCGTGCGCGCGACGGCGTCGTGCACCGTCGCGGTGACCGGTCCACCGGTGCGGATCCAGGTGGACGGGAGAGACGTCGGTTCCCACGTCGCTGTGCACCTGCGGGCCGGGCAGACGCTCACGCTCGGTACGCCTTCGACGGGTCTGCGGTGCTACCTCGCGGTGTCCGGCGGGATCGCGGTCGAACCGTCGATGGGGAGCCGTTCGCGCGACGTGCTGGCCGAGATCGGACCTGACCCGCTTGCTCCCGGGGTGATTCTGCCGCTCGGGGCTGTGCAAGGCATTCCCGCCGGAGCGGACGTCGTGGTGCCGCCCGCGGCCGCCGCCGAGCTCGTGGTGCCGGTGACGCTCGGACCGCGCGACGACTGGTTCGACGACGTCGCGCGCGGGCTGGGAACGTGGTGGACGGTGACACCGGAATCGAACCGGGTCGGGCTGCGGCTGGACGGGACGCCGCTGCGCCGCGCCGAGGCATTCGCCGAGTCCGAACTGCCGAGCGAAGGCTTACTGACCGGTGCTGTTCAGGTACCCCCGAACGGGCTACCGGTGGTGTTTTTGGCCGACCATCCGACCACCGGCGGTTACCCCGTGGCGGCCACGGTGAGACGGGGATCACTCGATGCACTCGGACAGGTAAGGCCAGGAACCAAGCTGAGGTTTGATCCGTCCTGATGGACGTGGAACAGGTAACGGTCACCGGTGGCGAGGGTTTCGTCGACATGAACACCGGCAAGCAGCCGGACCTGCCGGCGGCGCTGCGGATCGCGCTCGCCACCGGCCAGCTGCGCCGCCCGCTCGCCGACACCCTCGACGCCCTCATCGTCCAGCTCGTCGATGGCGACTACCGGATCCTCGGTCCACTCCGGCTGCCGGAGGGCCAGTTGCTCTCGCCGAGCGCCGACTGGCCACCCGCCGACGGTGCCCGCGTCACCTACTACCGCACCGCGATCCGGCACGGCCACCTTCCGGTCGCCGTCGTGCTCGCCGACGAGGGCCGCGAACTCATCCTCGACGGCCACCACAAGATCGCCGCCTACCGCGCCGAAGACGTGGCACCCTGCCTCATCCGCATCAGCCCCGGCCTCGCCGCCACCGGCACCGATTCCGACGCCGCCGCCTGCTGACCCCTTTGCCTCAGGAGCCCCCACCCGCTCCGGGCACCGTTCACGTTCCAGGACCGCCCGTAGTCGTGGTAGCTCCGGCGAGGTGCGACAAGGGCGTCCCTGGACGCGGTGGACGCACCAAGGGTGTCCCTCGGACACCTTCGCCCAGCCCCAGCTCAGCGCCGTCACCACCACCGACAACGCCGCTGCCCCTTGCTCTGGTGTCCCCCACCCGCTCCGGGGGGGGCGACCCCAAAGCCATTCTATCGGCGGGGTACGACGAGACCTCGGAAAACCGGGGTGGACGTCCGAAGTTGTCCACAACGGCCGGTGTCTGTGGACAGCCACCGTCGAGAGTGGAAAACCGCAGGTGCAAGCGTTTGCGGACACCCTGCTCGGCCGCCTTCGGCGCAGAAGTCCGTGAAGGGCTCCTTGCCTACCCTGAGCGCCGGTAAGGAGTCCTTCACGGCACGACGCGGCACGGCCGGGAGCCGGGAGCCGGGCGACGGCCGCCCTGCCACGTCCCGAACGCTCCGTTCCGGACGTTGAACGTCCCGATCGCGTCGTTCGCGACGCTGCTCGATGCGTCGCCGCGCTGGCGCAGGTCGGACGCGCCGGCCTGAGCTGAAGGGCACTTTCAGGGCGTTGGGCGCGCTGAAGCCCGGACGATCAGGCGTACTCGGCTTCGTAGGCCGCGGCCAGCTCGCCGTGCACCGTGCCGGAGTCGGGCAGTGCGCGGCCGTCCAGCGTGTGCACCCGGGTCAGCAGCCGCACCGACGAGGCCAGGAAGACGCCCTCGCCCTCGAACAGATCCGACACGTGCAGCGGCTCGACCTTCACCGACCAGCCCGCCTTCTCCGCGCCGCGGAACAACGCGGCCTGCGTCGTGCCCGGCAGGATGCCGATGCTGGACGGCGGCGTGTAGAGCGTCCGGTCCTTCGCGAGGACGACCGTCGAGGTCGGGCCTTCGAACACGGAACCGTCGGCCGCGGTGAAGATCACATCGCTCGCCCCGCGTCGTGCGGCCTCACGCAGCGCGGCCATGTTGACGCCGTACGACACCGATTTCGCACCCAGGAGCAACCACGGCGCGCGCTCGGCGAGATCCGGCGGGAAACCACGTTCGAGCGTAATCACGGAGACACCTTCGGTGCGTGCGCGCAGCACCTTCGGGTCGATCTCCATACCGAGCGCGAAGCCGGTCGGCCGTGCGTCGGGATCGCCGTCGACACCCCGGGTGTAAACGAGTTTCAACGCGATTTCCCGGCCGCCACGCCAGTTCTCGATCACCGTCCGCGCCGTGCGCTCCCAAGTCTCGAGGTCTGGCTCCGGCAGGTCGAGCATCGCGGCGGAGCGCGCCAGCCGGTCGAGATGCGGCCGCAGCTCACGCGGCTTTCCGTCGACCACGAGGATGGTCTCGAACACCCCGTCGCCGCGGAGCAGTCCGAGGTCGTCCACCCGGATATGGGCGGCGTCGGGATCGACAGGAGTTCCGTCGAGAAAGACGAGTACGCGCATGGCGACACCCTACTCGCGCGAAATCACAGGCAGCCGATACCACAGGACCGATTACGACGCGGGGAAGCTGGGTACTGAGCCGCGGACCACTCACCCGATACAGGAATCGACCGCGACGTCACACCGAGCCGAAAGACTAGGCTGGTATTCATGCCCTACCACTCACCGCTGCTCGATGCTCCCGGCTCGATCGCGCCGCCCGAGGGACACCCCGAAGCGGGAGTGCCGTGGCATTGGGGCGATCCGTTCGCCGAGCAGCGGACCGCTTCCCGTGGCGTCGTGGTGATCGACCGGTCGCACCGCGAGTTCATCGCCGTCTCCGGCCGCGAACGGCTTTCCTGGCTGCACCTGGTCATCTCCCAGCACGTCACCGAACTCGCCGAGGGCAGCGGGACCGAGGCACTGGTGCTGGACAGCCAGGGCCGCGTCGACACGCACATGGTCCTAGCGCACCTCGGCGGAACGGTCTGGCTGGACAGCGACCCCGGCGCGGCGGCGACCAGCGCACTGCCGTCGGGCGGGCGTCAAACCCTGCGCGAGTACCTCGAAGCGATGAAGTTCTGGTCCGAAGTGGACATTCGCGACGCGACGAGCGAACTGGCGCTGCTCAGTGTCGTCGGGCCGGAGGCCGCCAGGGTGCTGAGCGCCGTCGGCGTCGAGCCGGGGCCGGAACCCTACGCCGTGACAGCGCTTTCCGGCGGCGGGTTCGTCCGCCGGATGCCGTGGCCGGGGCGGTTCAGCGTGGACCTCGCGGTGCCGCGGGCCGACCTCGCCGAGTGGTGGCGGAAGCTGACCGACGCCGGCGCCCGCGCGGCCGGGTCGTGGACATTCGACGCACTGCGCGTCGAGTCGCTGCACCCCCGCCTCGGTGTCGACACCGACGAACGCACGATCCCGCACGAGGTGGGCTGGATCGGCTCGGCCGCGCACGTCGCGAAGGGCTGCTATCGCGGCCAGGAAACCGTCGCGAAGGTGCACAACGTCGGCCGCCCGCCGCGGCACATGCTGCTCCTGCACCTGGACGGTTCCCCGGAGATCACCCCCGAGACCGGTGACGCGGTGCGCGTCGGCGAGCGGGTCGTCGGCCGGGTCGGCAGCGTCATCCAGCACCACGAGCTGGGCCCGATCGCGCTCGCGCTGATCAAACGCTCGACACCGCCCACCGCCGAGCTGCTCGTCGGCGACGAGGACCGCGTCGTCCAGGCCGCGATCGACCCCGACTCCATCCCGGCCGAGGGCGCCGCTCCCGGCCGGGAGGCCGCGCAGCGGCTACGTGGGTGAAGACTGTGAACCTTCGCCCCTGGCGTAGACCCCGGATGTAGAGCAGGATGACCCCGTGATCGAAGTCCGGCCTGGCGGACGGCGGCGCATAGACCGCGTGCTCGCCCCGGGATACCTCTCCGACCTCGGCGAACTGCCCCTAGCGGTACTTCGCGAGCGCCGGGACGAAGCAGCGCAGGAAGAGACGGATCTGTCCTACCTGCGCCGGTTGCTGCACGCCCGCATCGACATCGTGCGCGCCGAGCAGCAGCGCCGCAGCTCCGGCGGTGCCAGCAGCATCGTCGACCAGCTGGCCAGCATCCTCTCCGACAACGCGCTCGGGCCCGCCGCCGGATCGGGCAGGCACCAGCGGCTCGAACCGTCGCGCACGGGCGAGCATCGGCGGCACGCCGAGGCGCTGATCGGTGACACCGACTTGACCGACGTCGGCTCCCTTACCGACGAGAGGCTGGCAGAGGCGCTGACGACGTACGCGGCGGAAGAGGCTTCGGTCTCGAAGTACCGGCGGCAGGTGCAGGGCGTGATGGACACGTTCAACGCCGAGATCGCCCGGCGCTATCAACACGGCGCGGCCACCGTCGACGAACTGCTCGACACCGAACGCGGACGCGGAGAACGATGACGAACCCCGTACTGGTCGAGGTCGTCCGGTCCGGGGTCGTGGAGAGCGTGCATCGCGGCGCGCTCGTCGTGACCGGGCCCGACGGCGAAGTGCAGCTGGAGCTGGGTGACGTCCGGTCGCCGATGTACCCGCGTTCGTCGAACAAGCCGCTGCAGGCACTCGGCATGCTTCGTGCCGGGCTGGCGTTCGAGGGCGACGACAGCGTCGAGAATCTGGCGTTGACCTGCGCCTCCCACTCCGGCGAACCGGAACACGTCAAGCGCGTGCTCACGATGCTGGAGGCCGCGGGGCTGACCGAGAACGACCTGGCGTGCCCGCCGTCGTACCCGCTGGACGAGCCCAGCATGCACGCGGCGCCCGGACCGCGGAAGGCATCGATGAACTGCTCCGGCAAGCACGCCGGGATGCTCACGACCTGCGTCCGCGCGGACTGGCCGGCCGAGGGTTACGAGGACCCCGCACATCCGCTGCAGCGGGTGATCAAGGAGACGATCGAGGAGTTCACCGGGGAGCCGATCGCCGCCACCGGGGTCGACGGCTGCGGCGCGCCGCTGTTCGCCTTCCCGCTGCTCGGCCTGGCGAGGGCGTTCGGACGGCTCGTGCGGGACGAGGAAGCGCGCCCGGTCGCCGACGCGATGCGGGCTCATCCGTGGCTGGTCGCGGGGACCGGGCGCGAGGACACCGCACTGATGTCCGCAGTGGACGGTCTGCTCGCGAAGGGCGGCGCCGAGGGTGTCCAGGCGTTCACCCTTCCAGACGGCACCGCGGTGGCGTTCAAGTTCGACGACGGGCAGAAGCGGGGCGCCGGACCTCTGGCCCTGGCGGTGCTGCGCCGCCTCGGCGTGGACATCGCGGACCTCGACGCGCTGCGGGGTGCGGTGCTCGGCGGCGGACGGTCCGTCGGCGAGCTGCGCGTCGCCGGTCTCTAGCGTCAGTTCGCGCGCTCGTGGGCGGACAGGTCGCCCCAGAAGTCGCGCAGCTCGGAGAACAGCTCGGCCAGCTCCTCCACATTGCCCGACCGCAGCGCGTCGAGGATGTCGTGCACCTCGTCGGCCGTCGTGTCCGACTCCAGGATCGAGTCGCCGAACAACTGCACCAGCCCGCCGTAGTCCAGCTCGACCACGGAACCGGGATGGAAGTTGTCCAGCCACCGGCGCGTCTCGAACAGCACCCGGCCCGGCCCCGAATCGCCGAACGTCGCCGCCAGCAGCTCGCCCGCCTCGCGGGCGCGCTCGCGCGCGTCCCCGATCGCCGTGCGCCAGGACAGCTCCCGCGCCGGATCCTCCCGGCCCGAACCGAGGACGAGCTTGCGTTCGTCGGGATCGACGAGCACGAACCACGGCAGCGGCACGCTCCACGTCGTCGAGAGCGTGTGCGCGGCGCTCGTGGTCAGATCGGCCATCGCCGCCTTCGTCCGCGAACGGATGCTCTCGGCGCTGAACCCCGCGGCCTCGAGGACCGTGTTCTTCAGTGCCGGGTGCGCGTCCCCGAGGAAGGAGACCAGCGCCGCCGCCGAGCGTGCCCGCAGTTCCAGCGGGCACACCAGCGGCAGGGGGCCGACCTCGCCGCCGCGCCCCGGCGGGACTTCGTCGGGATCGAGGACCAGGACGTCGGTGTGCACGCTCGCCGCCGGACGGCCGTCCGGGAGTTCCGCGGGCAGCAGACGCTTCGACACGCCGAGCTGTGACTTGAGCCACAGCAGCTGTTCGCGGCCGCCCGCGTCGGCGCGGCGCAGCTTCGCCGCGGCCACCGCCTCACGCAGGCGCGGATCCGGCGGGTCGCCCAGCGCGAGCAGCGGCTCATACACCCGCAGGTAGGCCACGAAGGGTCGGAGCACCACTGCATCGTGGCACGCCGACCAGCGACTATCGCCACCGACCAGCCGGTAACCAGCGTCCGGCGGACACTGAGGCCACAAGCACACCGTGCCACGTCGCATCGAACCCCCGGGACACGGTACGGTGTCAGCAGGAAAGAATTGTCGAGACGATGCGGGGCCGCCGATTCCCCCGGCCGCCCCGCCCCTGTGCGAGGGGGTCGAGCCATGGGGCGCGGCCGGGCTAAGGCCAAGCAGACGAAGGTGGCGCGAGAGCTCAAGTACAGCTCCCACGAAACCGACTTCGATGCTTTGCAGCGCGAGCTGTCGAGTAGTTCCTCGAACGACACCAGGCGTGACGAGGAAGACAAGCGCTACGAAGACCCATACGACGACTACGACGAGTACCGTCGTCGTTGAGCACTCGTGACACACGAGGGTGGTTCCGGGCCTGGCTCGGCAACCACCCTCGTGCGTCGTGTGCTGCCCAGATTTCGCCGTGACGTTCCTTTGTCGGGCCGTCGCGGCACGACAAAGGAGTGACGGGTGACCGACGTAGCGCGGGTAGGAGTGGTCGGTGCCGGGCTGATGGGCTCCGGGATCGCCGAGGTGCACGCCAAGGCCGGGCTGGACGTGCTCGTCACCGAGGTGAACCAGCCGGCGCTCGACGCGGGCAAGGCCCGGATCGAGAAGTCGCTCCAGCGCGGCGTCAAGAACGGCAAGCTGTCCGCCGAGGACGCGGAGGCGGCGCTCGGCAGGCTGCGCTTCACCACCGAGATCGCCGAGTTCGCCGACCGGGACCTCGTCGTCGAGGCCATCCTCGAGCAGGAGCAGGCCAAGGTCGAGGTGTTCCGGCAGCTGGACAAGATCGTCGAGCGGCCGGACGCCGTGTTCGCCTCGAACACCTCCTCCATCCCGATCATGAAGCTCGGGATGGCCACCGGACGGCCCCAGCAGGTCGTCGGCATCCACTTCTTCAACCCCGTGCCGGTGCTGCCGCTGGTCGAGCTGGTCCCGTCGCTGCTGACCAGCGACGAAACCGCCGCCCGTGCGGAGGAGCACGCGACGTCGGCGCTGAGCAAGACCGTGATCCGCTCGCAGGACCGGGCCGGGTTCATCGTGAACTCGCTGCTCGTGCCGTACCTGCTCTCGGCGATCCGGATGATCGAGTCGGGCTTCGCCTCCGCCGAGGACATCGACCGCGGCATGGAGCTGGGCACCGCGCATCCGATGGGCCCGCTGCGGCTGTCCGATCTGATCGGGCTGGACACCATCAAGGCGATCGCGGACTCGATGTACGCGGAATTCAAGGAGCCGCTGTACTCCTCGCCGCCGCTGCTGCTGCGCATGGTGGACGCGGGTCTGCTCGGCAAGAAGACCGGGCGCGGGTTCTACTCCTACTCGTAACCGCAACTTTCGTAGTCCTCACCGGGTACTTTCTCGGCTGGCCACGCTCCGGCGCCGCCGATTGACTGGCGGTATGCCATCCGAGAACGTCACCACGTTCGTCTTCGCCGCGGGCGCGAACGGCGTGTCCGCCGTCCCGAACGACCTCGTCCTGTGTGGACACCGCTGCGTCGGCGTCGACCTGCCCGGCCAGCGGAGCACCGACGGCCAGTACCGGCTGTCCTATCAGGCGCCGCAGGACCTCGAAGCGTTCGCCACGGAGCGGTCTTCGCTGGCCGACGTGTCGGTCGCCGAGCAGATCGACGCGACCGTCGAGGTCGTGCGGCGGGCCGCGGCGCACGGGCCGGTCGTGCTGGTCGGCGCGAGCATCGGCGGTGCGGCGATCAGCCTCGTCGCCAACCGGGTCCCCGAGCTGATCGACCTGCTCGTCTACGACACCGCGCTCTGCTGCACCGCCCTGGCGACGCCGAACGACTACATGGCCACTCCCGAAGCCGCGTCGAGTCAGACGCAGGCGCTACTCGGTTTTCTCGCGGCGGACCCGGCCCTGGTCGGCGCGCTCCGGTTCAACTGGCGGACGAACGATCGGGACCTGCTGGAAGCGGGCAAGACGGCATTCCTCACCGACGGCACCGACGCGGAACTCTTCGCCTTCCTCAACGCGATGGCCCCCGACGAGCTGATCGCCAAGAGCACGACGGACTCCCGCGGTGATGTCGCGACCTGGGGCCGGATCCCCCGGGTCTACGTGCGGCACCTGCGCGACAACATCATCCCGCTCGCCCTGCAGGACCGGATGATCCGCGAGGCCGACGCCGCGACGCCGGGCAACCACTTCGCCGTGTTCGATCTGGACGCCGGTCACGTGCCGAACGCGGCGAAAATGGCCGAACTCATCGCGCTGCTGGACCGCTGCGTACCTACTCTGATGTCCCGGCGCTGAACGACGTCATCCGCGCGGCGCCCGATCCGAGGGACGCCCGCGGTGCGCTCAACGCACCGAGGGACGCCTTCGGTGCGTCCAACGCAGGTCCGTGGGGGGGGGGGGGGGGGGGGTGGTGGAGGGGGGTGTCGGGCTGTGTCACAGAGCCGCCCGCTCGTGTGGGGGGGCGGCGCGGGCGCGCGAGGGGGGGGCCTGCTCG
>NZ_JBHYIQ010000070.1:0-7336 GCF_042739895.1 Amycolatopsis sp. NPDC059021 | reverse complement strand
GCCTTGAGAGACTCTGGGTCTCTCAAGGAGGCCCCCACGGACTTCGGTCAGCGTCCGACGCCGAAGCTGACCGGCGCGTCGAAGGCGGCTCGGCGGGCGGCCCGGCGCAGCACCGCCAGGACGGCCGGACCCACCAGGATGATCGCGGCCAGGTTCGTCACCGCGCGGCCGGTGTCCCAGCCCAGCGTCGAGGACAACACCGTGTACGCGAAGTACCGGTGCAGGTTCTCCAGTATCGGCGCGCCCGGCACGAATTCCAGGCCGGCCGTGGCCCCGGTCAGCGACGTCCCGAGCAGGAACGGCCAGTGCCACATGTTCATCAGGAAGCCGAAGAAGTAGGCCGCGAACACCCCGTACACCCCGAGCAGCGCGATCTCGGCCCTGCCCCGCGGCCGCTTCGGCAGCAGCCCGGCGCCGAGGCCGATCAGCGACGAGGCCAGCATCTGGAACGGCAGCCACGGCCCCACCCCGGCGGTGAGCAGCGCCGAGGTGAACATCGACGTCGAGCCCAGCACGAAGCCGAACCCGGGCCCGAACACCCGCCCGGCGAGCACGAGCAGGAAGAACACCAGCTCGATGCCGCCGGTGCCCGCGCTGAGCGGCCGCAGCACGGCGTTGATCGCGGAAAGCACACCGAGCATCGCGAGCGCCTTCGCGTCGATACCGCCGCTGGACAGCTCGGCCAGCACGACCAGGATCAGCACCGGCAGGGTCGCCATGAAGATGAACGGCGCGTCCATCCCGTGTGCCTGCGCCCCCGGCTGCGGATGGGCGAACAACGGCCAGACGAACATCGCCACGCCGAGCACGGCGGCCACCGCGAGGACGAGCGCGGTCCGCGGGCCGACCCGCACCGCCTTGGTCTGCGTGAGGAAGTCCGTCACTCGCCCAGGGCCTTCGCGACTTCGGCGACAGTGAGCCACGCTTGCGGCGCAAGGATCTTCGCAACCTGCGGAGCGAACGCGGGCGAGGCGACGACGACGTCCTTCGTCGGCCCGTCCGCGACGACCTCGCCCTCAGCCATGACGATCACGCGATGCGCGACGGTCGCCACGAATTCGACGTCGTGGGTGGCCACGACGATCGCCCTGCCCTGCGCGGCAAGTTCGGCGAGCACCTCCGCGAAGTGCCGTTTCGCGTGGTAGTCGAGGCCTCGCGTGGGTTCGTCGAGCAGCAGCACCGGCGGCGCGGCGGTGAGCTGAACGGCGAGCACCAGCGCAAGCCGCTGCCCCTCCGAGAGGTCACCCGGGTGCAGCGCGCCGTCGATGCCGGGGGTGAGCCGGTCGAGCAGACGACGCGCGGTGCCGGGTGCGGCGCCGGATTCGCCGTCGGCCTGCGTGCATTCGGCGTCGACCGAATCGAGGTACAGCAGGTCGGCCGCGGTCTGCGGAACGAGCCCGACCCGGGTGCGTGCCTGCCGGGGCTTGAGCGTGTGCGGATCCTCGCCGCCGACGTCGACCTTGCCGCCCGACCGCGGACCGCTGCCCTGCAACGCCCACAGCAGCGACGACTTGCCCGAGCCGTTACGCCCCATCAGCGCGAGGATCTCGCCTTGCGCGAGCCGGAGGTCGACCCCGCGCACCGCCGTCACGTCCCCGTACCGGACCTGCACCGCCTCCGCCCGCAACGCCGTGTCACCGGAGGTTGCGACGGCCCGCGGCTCGGCGGTCTCGGAAAGCCGTTCCCGCAGCGATCCGGCACGGCGGCGGGCATCGCGGACGGACAGCGGCAGCGGTGACCAGCCCGCAAGCCTGCCCAGCTCGACGATCGGCGGCGCGACCTCGGCCGTCTCCAGGATCTCCGCCGGCGTCCCCGACCGCACCGAGCCGTCCCCCGGCAGGTAAAGGAACCGGTCGGCGTATTGCGCGACGCGTTCGAGCCGGTGTTCGGCGACGACGACCGTGGTCCCGAGGTCGTGCACGAGCCGGGTGATCGCGGCCAGCACGTCCTCCGCGGCGGTGGGGTCGAGCGCGGACGTCGGCTCGTCGAGCACGAGCACCTTCGGATGCGCCGTCAGCACCGCGCCGATCGCGACCCGCTGCTGCTGCCCGCCCGACAATGTCCGAAGTGGACGGTTGCGCAGCTCGGCGATGCCCAGCAGGTCCAGGGTTTCCTCGACGCGCTTGCGCATGACGTCCGGCGGGACGGCCAGCTGCTCCATGCCGTATGCCAGCTCCTCCTCGACGGTGTCGGTGACGAACCCGGCCAGCGGATCCTGGCCGACCACGCCGACGACATCGGCGAACTCCCGCGGCGGATGCCGCGAAGTGTCCTTGCCCGCGACGCACACGCGTCCCGAGAGACGCCCGCCGGTGAAGTGCGGGACGAGTCCGTTGATCGCCCCGAGGAACGTCGATTTCCCCGCCCCGGTACGCCCGGCGACGAGGCACAGCTCGCCCTCCTCGACCAGAAGGTCCACATTGGACAGTGTCGGGCCTGCCGCGTCCGGATAGGTCACGCCGACACCCGAGAACTCGATCATCGCGCCACCTCCAGCACCGGCACCGGACGCGGCGCGAGCCACGCCGGTAGCACGCCGACCAGCAGCGAAAGCGCGTGCCACGGCGAAAGTTCGGGCCAGCGCAAGGGATTCAGCGACGGGTAGAGGTCCGCGGCGTCGACCCGCCCGGTCACGAACAGCAGCGCGCAAGCGGCCACTCCGGACAACAGCACCAGCGTCTCCTCCAGTCGCCACGGATCCGGCCGGTACCGCGTCCGCCGCACCCGGCGGCCACCGAGGACGAACCCGGCGGTGGCCACGACGAGCCCGGCCACCAGCATCGGCGCGCCCAGCCAGGCCGACGTCCCGTCGAGCACGCCGTAGACGCCGACGCACACGCCGGCCAGCCCACCCAGCACACACACGCCGATCAGCACCCGCACCCGGGGACTCAGGTAGCCGCGGCGCCCATAGCCGCGCGAATCCATCGCGGCGGCCAGCCGCAGCGAGCGGTTCATCGCGTCCTCCAGCACAGGGATCACGATGCCCTTCAGCGCCTTCATCCCGCGCTGCCGCCCCGCGCGCAGCCTCCGCGCTCGCCGGACGCGCTGCACACTCTCGACGAGCTGCGGCGCGACCGACAGCGCGACCGTGACCGCCGTGCCCACCTCGTACAACGCCCCGGGAACCGCCTTGAGCATGCGTTTCGGGTTCGCCAGCGCGTTCGCCGCGCCGACACAGATGATCATGGTCGCCAGCCGCAGCCCATCGTAGAACCCGCCGAGCAGTTCCTCCGCCGACGTCGGCCCGAGCAGCGTGATCCCGGCCATGACCGACGGCAGCGGGATGCTCGGCAGGGTGAACAGGACGTGCCCGCCATCCTCGCCACCGATCAGGATCCGGAAGAGAACCCGCGTGGCAAGGACTACGACGCCGACGTACGCGTAGAGCCGGAAAGCCACCGCCCAGGGAGCGTCACTCCGCCGGTTCGCGACGACGAAACCGGCCACCGCGATGATCAGCCCGAGCAGCAGCGGATTGGTCGTATGGCTGGCCGCGACGGCCAGCGACAGCGCCCACACCCACCACGCGCCGGGGTGCAGTGTCCGCGGCGCGCGGCCGGAACTACCGAGCGCCACGTTTGCGCCGCGCGGCGACGATCCCGGCCGCGCCGCCGATCACCACGAGAGCCACCACGCCGATCACGACACCCCAGGGGAAGCCGCCCGTGTCGCCGGAAGCGCCGGTCGCCGAGGGCGACGTCGACGGCTGCTGCGCCGGACGAACCGGCGCGACCCGCGGCGGCGGGTTGGTACCGAAGGACTTTCCGCGCCAGAACGACCACCCCTCGAAGCCGCCCAGCGCGGGCTTGTGCGTCATCGCGCCCTCCTGGCTCGACACCCAGGCCCCGTTCGCACCGTTCCAGTACCCCCAGAAGTCCGTGGCCGAGGGCATCGCGGCGCAGGATTCGGCGTCCGGACCCGGTTTGCCGTCGATCCGGCAGGCCACCGCGAGCCCGAAGCGCTGCGAGCCGGTCACGGTGAAGCCCGCGTTCTGCAGCGCGGTCACCCCGTTCGGCTGATCACCGGGGGCGCAGCGGACCACCGGCTCGCCGCCGAGATCCCCGAAGTCGACGATCACCGTGACCCCGGCGCCGTCCTGGCAGTATCCCGGGCTGCCCTTGCCCTGGTCGGCGGCAGCGGACGTGACCGCACCGGCCCCGCCGAGCAGCACGAGCACACAGACGGCGAGCAGCCTCGCCACGACCGCGACCGGCTGACGCGTGAAAGACATCGGGCACCTTCCCCTTGTCCGTCGAAGGCGCCCCCGACCGGCGCGCGACGGCGTCAGCCCCAGGACCCCGCAGATGGACCTCGACATCGGAGTCGCACCAGGCACGGGCGATCCGGCTCACAGCGGCGAAGCCGTTCACGGTTGCGGGTCAGCGCCGGATTTTCACCGGCTTCCCCCGGGCGTGGTGTCTAACCCGCTGACGTTAACCCACGGGAGGCGGGCTCCGGAAGCGACGCGAGCCACACATACACTCACCGATCGTGGGACACGGACAGCTTCGAGTCGGCCTCATCGGCACCGGTCCATGGGCACGGACGGTGCACGCACCGGGCCTCGCCGATCACCCCGGGACGACGCTGAGCGCGGTCTGGTCCCGCCGTCCCGAAGCCGCGCGAGAACTCGCGGACGCGCACTGCACCACCGCCGCCGACACCGTCGAGGAGCTGTTTTCGCAGGTGGACGCCGTCGCGTTCGCCGTACCGCCCGCTGTGCAGGCCGAGTTGGGCGTGCTCGCGGCCGAAGCGGGCAAACACCTGATCCTGGAAAAGCCGCTCGCCGCCGACCTCGCCGGAGCGCGCCGACTCGCGGACGCCGTCGACGCGGCAGGCGTCGCCACCCTGATGGTGCTGATCCTGCGCTACGCGGAGCAGACCAGGGAATGGCTCGACGGGGTCGCCGAAGCGGGCGGCTGGCGCGGGGGCGGGGCCCGGTGGCTGTCCGGCGCGCTGCTCGGCGGTCAGTACGCGGGTTCGAGCTGGCGGACGGATTCGGGCGCGCTCGCCGACATCGGCCCGCACGCGTTCGACCTGCTCGACGCCGCGCTCGGCCCGATCACCGACGTCCTGGCCGCGCACCGCACCGACGACGACCTCTGGCAGTTGCTCTTCGCACACGAAGACGGCGTGACCAGCACGGCGACGTTGTCCCTGCGGCTGCCGATCCAGCCGACCGTGGTCGAGGTCGCGGTCTACGGCGAGCACGGCTACCGCACGCTGGGCCGGAAACCGGGCGCGGCGCGGGAGTCCTACACCGCGCTACTGGACGACTTCGCCGCGATGATCGCCAGCGGCACCACGGCACATCCCTGCGACGCGCGGCGCGGCCTGCACCTGCAGACGATCATCGAACGCGCGCGGGAAGTCGCGGACGGTAGCGGTCACCCGCAGTAGTACACAGCCGGGCGAAGCCGCTTTTCGTTGTGACGTAATACTTTTCCGCGCTCGCCCGCAATTCATCCACAGGGTTGTCCACAGCATCCACTGTGGACAGTGCCCGCTCGACCCAAGCACGGTTCCCGGCGGCTCGCCAACCGAAGATCACCGAATAGTGCGCCCCCTTAAACATGCCAAGTGGATCTTGCGGTGCAAGAGTGATCTTGCGGCGAGCCGATCTCGACAGTCGGGGAAGGAGACGGATGGCCGAGTTGCTGCACGTCTTCGGGGACATGATCCCGTTGTCGATCCTGGCTCTGTGCTACGCGTTCTTCGCCTGGCCGGTGCTCACCGCACACCGGGCGCGGATCCTCCCGCGCCGCCACGCGAGCGCCACCGCGGCACTGGACGTCACCCTCTGCACCTTCGGCGCACTGGTGCTGCGCCTGGCAACGATGCAGGTCGGAACGTCCCGCGAGAGCATCCTCGACCTGGTACCGGGCGCCGACCTCGCCGAGACGTTCACCAGCGGGAGCGCGTTCTGGCAGACCACGGGCAACCTGCTGCTGCTCTGCCCCCTCGGTGCGTTGCTCCCGCTGCGCGTCCCCGCGCTGCGGTCGCTCCTGCGGGTCATGTGCACCGCGCTGGCGACCTCGACGGCGATCGAGGGCACGCAGTACCTGATCCAGGTCGGCCGCGTGACCTCGACCGACGACGTCATCCTCAACACCGTCGGCGCGACGCTGGGCGCGGCGCTGACCCGGCGGGCCTGGCGCGTGCTCGACCGCCTCGGCGCCCCCGAGCCCGCCGCGATCCCGGTCCAGCGCCGCCGGACGATCTGCACCTCACCGCCCCGCACGCTGCGCGTCCCCCGCTCGGTGTGGGACACGCGCTACGCGACCTGCCCGAACGAGGCCAGAGCGGCCGAGGGGAACACCGCCAGACGTTCCGGCTGAACCGCCGTTAATCGCTTGCCCCGCGTGCGAAACTTCTCCCGACAGATCCTCCTTCGAGCTAAGGACAGCCAATTGCCTACCGCCGCCTTCGGCGTCGGTCGCAAGTAGGCCCGGCGCCGCACCCCAGCGTCCTTTTCACGCCCCCGTGGCGTTCCTTTGTCCTGCTCGAAAGGTCCTTCCGAAGTGTCTTTTCTCAGCTTTGTCCAGTCCTACATCCGCACCATGGCGGCTCGCGGCCGCGAGACCGAGCGGATCGGCCCGTTCCTGGCCACCTACTCCACCCACACCGAGCACCCGATGCTCAACTACGCCGTGCCGGACGACGGCGCGGTGCCGACCACGGCCGACGTCGATGCGCTGACCGAGGCCTATCGGCGGCGCGACCTGACGCCTCGCCTGGAGTTCCTGACCGAGGTCATCCCTGCCGCCGAGGCCGTGCTGCGGGAGCGTGGCTACGCCCTCGAACGCCGGGTCCCGCTGATGATCTGCGCGCCGGAGGACGCGGTGGCGTGGCCGTGTCCCGAGGACATCACCCTGCTCACGCCCGAAACCGACGTCGAATTCCTCGCGATGGTCAACGCCCAGCGCGAGGCCTACGACGAGCCCGATCCGGCGAGCGACGACGACGTCGCGTCGATGCGTGACCTGCTCGGCCGCGGCGGGCTCGCGGTGCTCGCCGTGCACACCGCCACCGGCGACCCGGTCGGCGGCGGGGTCGGCACCGCACTGGTCGACGCGACCACCGAGATCGCCGGGATCGGCGTGCGCGAACGGTACCGGCGGCGCGGGATCGCCGCGGCGCTCACCTCGCAGCTCACCCTCGAAGCACACCAGCGGGGCGGGAAGACGGTGTTCCTGACCCCGGCGGGCGAACCGGAGGAACGCCTCTACGCGCGGATCGGCTACCGCCGCGCCGCCGAGTGCGTCCACCTGTCACTGGCCTGACGCCGCAGGTCCGTGGGGGCCTCCTTGAGAGACCCAGAGTCCCTCAAGGA
>NZ_JBHYIQ010000069.1:54104-55766 GCF_042739895.1 Amycolatopsis sp. NPDC059021 | reverse complement strand
GGCCACCTTGAGGGACTTGAGTTCCCTCAAGGTGGCCTTCAGAGACCCGGAAAGGAAGCCACGATGAGCGACAAGGTCACCGAGGTGGAGCAGCACGGGATCGCGCCGATCCCGCCAGGGGAGCAGACCTCGCGCCCGCGCGACCTGTTCCGGCTGGCCTTCGGCGGAGCGAACACGTTCGCCACGATCATTCTCGGCACCCTGCCCATCGCGTACGGCCTGAGCTTCCGGGCCGCGCTCGCCGCGACGGTCACCGGTGTCGTGCTGGGCGGCCTGGTGCTCTCGCCGATGGCGTTGTTCGGGCCGCTCACCCGGACCAACAACGCGGTGTCGTCCGGCGCGCACTTCGGGGTCGTCGGGCGCTGTGTCGGCTCGTTCCTTTCGCTGCTGACGGCGATCACGTTCTTCGCGATCTCGGTGTGGGTCAGCGGGGACGCCGTCGCCGGTGCGGCACAACGGCTTTTCGGCTTCGACGGCGGAGCGGTATTGCGCGGTATCGCCTACGGGCTCATCGCGATCGCGACACTCGTGGTCTGTATCTACGGCTACCGTTTCATGCTGCTGATCAACCGGATCGCCGTCGTGCTGGGCACCGCGATCATGCTGGCCGGCGTCCTCGCGTACGGCGGTTCGTTCGATCCCGGTTTCGCGGGCACCGGCAGCTACGCGCTCGGCACGTTCTGGCCGACGTGGATCCTCGCGACGCTCACCGTGCTGGCCAACCCGATCTCGTTCGGCGCGTTCCTCGGCGACTGGTCGCGCTACATCCCGGCGCGGCACTCCCGCCGCGCGCTGCTCGCCGCGCCGTTCCTCGCGCAGCTGGCGACGTTGCTGCCCTTCGGTTTCGGCATCGCGACGGCGACGCTGGTCGCCGACCCCGGGAACTACATCGCCGGGCTCACCGCGATTTCCCCGCTCTGGTACGCGATTCCGCTCATCGTGGTGGCGCTGCTCGGCGGACTCTCCACCGGTACCACGGCGTTGTACGGGACCGGCCTGGACTTCAGCTCGATCTTCGTGCGGCTGAGCCGGGTGCAGGCGACCGTCCTCATCGGATCGTTGAGTGTCGTGTTCATCTTCGTCGGCAACTTCGTGCTCGACATGGTGTCCAGCATCAACGCCTTCGCGACGCTGATCGTGCTGTGCACGTCGCCGTGGATGGTGATCATGATGATCGGCTTCGCGCAGCGGCGCGGGTTCTACGATCCGGACGACCTGCAGGTGTTCAACCAGGGCCGCAAGGGCGGGCGCTACTGGTTCCACCGCGGGGTGAACTGGCGGGCGATGGCGGCCTGGATCCCGGCGACCACGCTCGGCCTGCTGACCGCGAACACCCCGATGATCGCGGGACCGCTGCGCGGCATCGCGGGCGGCGTCGACATCAGCCTCGTGGTCACCCTGTGCACGGCCGCGCTCGCCTACCCGCTCCTGACCCGGCTGTTCCCGGAACCCCGCGAGGTCTTCGGCCCCGCTGCCGCTCCGGACTCCTCACCGGCGCTGGGGTATCGCGTCGCGAACGACGCGTAGGGGACGTTCACCGTCGCGAACGGAGCGTTCGGGACATGCGGGACGGCGCCGGGAGCCGGACCACCGAGGGCCGCCGTCTCGCCTCGCGAAGGGCCGTGAAGGACTCCTTCACGGCGTTGAGCGCCGGTAAGGAGT
>NZ_JBHYIQ010000069.1:32566-54094 GCF_042739895.1 Amycolatopsis sp. NPDC059021 | reverse complement strand
CACATGCGCTCCGGCGCCGGCCCCCTCCCCCCCGCGGCCCCCCCTCCCCCCTCGCCACGGGCCGTCAAGCAAACATCCCCGGGTTCGCGCGCCGGTAAGGAGTCCTTCACGGACGCGGGTAGAGCAGGCACCACCGGGACGGGTCGAGCGCGCTGAACCCGGGGTCCGGGTGCTGCCGCCATGGCCGGGCACCGGCCGGATTCCTAGCCTGGTGACGACCGATGGCCACCGAGGCCACGGCGTTCACAAGGAGGAAATCCTTGCGAGTCAAGGGATTGAGGCAGATCGCGCTCGGCGCGGCACTGGCGGCAGGCACCGGGATCGCCGGGGCCGGGGTCGCCGCGGCCGACACCGCCGAGGCCCGGCAGCCCGGCCTGGACCGTTACTACCATCAGCGCCTGGCCTGGAAGGCCTGCGGTGACAAGGATCTGGACGCGGCGGGAGCGCAGTGCGCCGACGTCACGGTGCCGCTGGACTACTCCCGTCCCGGCGGCCGCACCATCACCGTGGCGATCTCCCGGCTGAAGGCGACCGACACCAAGAATCGGCGCGGCATCATGCTCTCCAACCCCGGCGGGCCCGGCGGCGCCGGGCTCGGCATGATGCTGGACGTCCGGAAGACGATGACCGCCGACGTCGCGTCCCGCTACGACCTGATCGGCATGGACCCCCGGGGCATCGGCCGCTCGACCCCGGTCGACTGCGGCTGGCCGGTGGGGACCATGCTCCGCTCGTCCGGGATCGACCGCACCGGTTTCGACCGCACCGTCCGGCTCGAAGCCGACCTGGCCCGGCGGTGCGCCGCCACCGAAGGCCCGGACATCCGCCAGATCACCACCCGCAACACCGCCCGGGACATGGACGTCGTGCGTGGCGCGCTCGGCGAACGGAGGATCAGCTACTTCGGCTGGTCCTACGGCACCTATCTCGGCGCGGTGTACACGCAGCTGTTCCCGCAGCGCAGCGACCGGATCGTGCTGGACAGCGCGGTCGATCCCCAGCGCTACGGGGTGGGCATGTTCCAGGCGATGGGCAAACCGAACGAGGCCGCGCTGGACGACTGGGCACAGTGGACCGCGGCCCGCGACGCCGAGTACCACCTCGGCAAAACGGGCCCCCAGGTACGAGAGCTGTTCGAGGACCTGATCCGCGGCGCCGCGAAGTCACCCATCCACCTCGGCGGTTACCAGGTCGACGAGCATCTGCTGCCGATGCTGGCGTTCAGCCCGCTGGCCGATCCCCGGCGCAACGGCGAACTCGCCACCAGCGTGCGGCGGCTCGCCGACGCGGCCGCCGGAAAACCCGTCGAGCCCACCCCGGAGCTGGAGTCCGACCTGCGGTTCGTCACCAAGCCGACGCCGGAGACGCAGAACTCCGGGCAGGCCGCCGTCCTGTGCGGTGACGTGGCCGCACCGCGCGATCCGGAGTGGTACTGGCGCACCGTCCAGCGCAACCGCGCCACCCAGCCGGTGTTCGGCGGCTTCGCCAACGGACCCAGCGCCTGCGCGTCCTGGGCGCCGCCTGCCGAACCGCCGACCGACGTGCACAACCGCGTGCCCGCGCTGATCGTGCAGGCCACCGGCGACACCCGCACCGCCTACGACGAGGGCGTCGCGCTGCACAAGGCGATGACCGCCTCCCGGCTGGTGACGCTGCAGGACGTCCGCATCCACGCCGTTTTCGGCAACTACCCGAACACCTGCGTGGAGAACACCGTCAACGCCTACTTCCGCGACGGCGGCCTCCCCCGCACCGACACCACCTGCCGGGAGAACTGACCCTCGGCGCCATGCCGTCAAGGCCACCTTACGGGCGTCTGACGCCCGTAAGGTGGCCTTAACGGCATGTGGTGACGCGCTGGGGGCGGCCGGTCAGCGGTGGCCGTCTTTCTGGGGGGCGGGTTCGGCGGTGGCGGGGGCGCCGAGGCGGCCCGACGCCCATTCGGTGACGCGGCGGGCGACGTCCTGCGCGGTCAGGCCGACGCGGGCCAGCACCTCGTCCCGCGAGCCGAGCTCGTGGAAGTCCTGCGGTACCGCGAGATCCCGCAGCGGGACGTCGCATTCGGCGTCCCGCAGCAGCGCGGCCAGCGCGGAGCCGAACCCGCCGTGGCGCCCGCTGTCCTCGACGGTGACGACGAGCTTGTGCTGCCCGGCCAGCGCGACCAGCTCCGCGGGCACCGGCAGCACCCAGCGCGGGTCGACGACAGTGACGCCGATGCCCTGATCGGCCAGCCGCTCGGCCGCCGCGAGGGCCAGCTTCGCGAACGCGCCGACGGCGACGAGCAGGACGTCGGTCTCGCACTCTTCCTTCGGCCTGCGCAGCACGTCGACTGTGCCGATCCGCTCGACGGCGGGCACCGACTCGACCACGCCGCCCTTGGAGTACCGCAGCGCCGTCGGCCCGTCGTCGACGGCGATCGCCTCGCGCAGTTCCTCGCGCAGCGTCCCGGCGTCGCGCGGCGCGGCGACCCGCATCCCGGGCACCATGCCGAGCAGCGAGAGGTCCCACATGCCGTGGTGGCTCGGGCCGTCCGGGCCGGTGATGCCGGCACGGTCGAGGACGAGGGTGACCGGCTGCCGGTGCAGCGCGACGTCCATCAGCAGCTGGTCGAACGCGCGGTTGAGGAACGTCGAGTACACCGCGACGACCGGGTGCAGGCCGCCCATGGCCAGGCCGGCGGCCGAGGTGACCGCGTGCTGTTCGGCGATGCCGACGTCGTACCAGCGGTCCGGGTAGGCCTTGGCGAACTTCTCCAGCCCGGTCGAGCGCAGCATCGCCGCGGTGATCGCGACGACGTCGGGGCGCTCGGCGCCGATCTTCACCAGCTCGTCGCCGAACACGCCGGTCCAGCTGGGACCCTTCACCGGCGGCAGGCCCGTCTCCGGGTCGATCGGGTCGGTCTGGTGCATCTGGTCGGCCTGGTCGCTGACCGCCGGGGCGTAGCCGTGCCCCTTCTCGGTCACGACGTGGACGATCACCGCGCCGCCGAAGCTCTGGGCGCTGTGGAAGGCCTTCTCCAGCGCGACGAGGTCGTGGCCGTCGACCGGCCCGAGGTACTTCAGGCCGAGGTCGGAGAACATCGCCTGCGGGCTGAGCGCGTCCTTGATCCCCGCCTTCGCCGCGTGCAGCGCGGCGTAGATCGGCTTGCCCACCACCGGGGTGCTCTTGAGGATTTCCTTGCCACCGTCGAGAAAACGCTCGTATCCGGGCTGCAGCCGCAGCGACGCGAGGTGATCGGCGAGCCCGCCGATGGTCGGCGAGTACGAGCGGCCGTTGTCGTTGATGACGATGACGACCGGACGCTCACGGTGCGCGGCGATGTTGTTCAGCGCCTCCCAGCACATGCCGCCGGTCAGCGCGCCGTCGCCGACCACGGCGATCGCGTGCCGCGGTTCGCCGCCGGCGAGCGCGAACGCCTTCGCCAGACCATCCACATAGGACAGAGCGGTCGAGGCGTGACTGTTCTCGACGAGGTCGTGCTCACTCTCCGCACGCGCCGGGTAGCCGGTGACGCCGCCCTGCTGACGCAGCAGATCGAAACCTTCGTGGCGGCCGGTGACGATCTTGTGCACGTAGGACTGATGGCCGACGTCCCAGACGATCGCGTCGCGCGGGGAGTCGAAGACCCGGTGCAGCGCCAGTGTCAGCTCGACCACGCCGAGGTTGGGGCCGAGGTGGCCGCCCGCGAGCCGCACCTTGTCGACGAGGAAATCCCTGATCTCGGCGGCGAGCTCGTCGAGATCCTCGACACTCATCCGCTTCAGGTCCGCGGGTCCGTGCACGGACTCCAGCATCCTCACCACTCCCACACTCCTGTCCCGCCACATTCCGGCCAAGTCTACGGACGCGCGCCACGGGGCCGCCTCCGCCTGCGGTCCGTACCACACGTCAGACGATCACGAACCGCCGCCCGATGGTGTGAACAACCTCTCGCGCGCCAGGTGGCGGTCACCCGCTGTGGTCGTAATAATCGCCTTTCGGACGCGTAAGGAAGAGCCAAAGTAGGAGAGGCTTGATGGCGGATTTTTTCATCGGTGGCGAATGGGTCGACGCCCGTGACGGGGGACGACGCGAGATCCGGTGCCCCGCGGACGGTTCACTGGTCGCCGAGGTCGCGGAGGGGACCAGGGAGGACACCGAGGCCGCCATCGCCGCCGCCCGCCACGCCTTCGACCACGGACCGTGGCCGTCGACCCCGGCGGCCTCGCGCGGCGACCTGCTGCTGCGCGCGGCGGATCTGCTGGACCGCGACACCGAGGCGTTCGCGCGCGCGGAGTCGCTGGACACCGGCAAGCGGATCGTCGAAAGCCGCTACGACATGGCCGACATCGCCGCGTGCCTGCGGTACTTCGGCAAGCTCGCCGCGAACGACGCGGGCCGCGTCGTCGACACCGGCTCGCCGGACTCGTTCAGCCGGATCGTGCACGAGCCGGTCGGCGTCTGCGGGCTGATCACGCCGTGGAACTACCCGCTGCTGCAGACCATCTGGAAGGTCGCCCCCGCGCTCGCGGCGGGCAACACCTTCGTGCTCAAGCCCAGCGAGCTGACCCCGCACACGTCGATCCTGCTGATGAAGCTGCTCACCGAGGCCGGGCTCCCGGCCGGGGTCGCGAACCTCGTGCTCGGCGCCGGGCCGCAGGCGGGCGCGCCGCTGTCCGAGCACCCGGACGTCGACCTGGTGTCCTTCACCGGCGGGCTGGCCACCGGCAAGATCATCGCCGCGAACGCCGCGGCGACGGTGAAGAAGGTCGCGCTGGAACTCGGCGGGAAGAACCCGAACGTCGTGTTCGCCGACGCCGACTTCGAGACCGCCGTCGACTACGCCCTCACCGCGGTGTTCCTGCACTCCGGGCAGGTGTGCTCGGCGGGCGCGCGGCTGATCGTGCAGGAAGAGTGGCACGACCGCTTCGTCGACGAACTGGTGCGCCGCGCGGAGAAGATCCGCCTCGGCGGGCCGTTCGACGAGAACGCCGAGACCGGGCCGCTCATCTCGGCGGCGCACCGGGAGAAGGTCGAGCGCTACGTCGCGACCGCGATCGCCGAAGGCGCCGTGCTGCGTACCGGCGGGAAGCGCCCGGACGACGAGGCGCTGGCCGGCGGCTTCTACTACCTGCCGACCATCCTCGACCAGGTCAAGCAGGGCACGACCGCGGTGATCGACGAGTCGTTCGGCCCGGTGCTCACGGTCGAGACGTTCACCGACGAGGACGACGCCGTCCGCATCGCCAACGACACCCACTACGGGCTCGCGGGCGCCGTGTTCACCTCGGACGCCTCCCGCGCGCAGCGCGTCGCGAACCGGCTGCGGCACGGCACGGTGTGGATCAACGACTTCCACCCCTACCTGCCGCAGGCCGAATGGGGCGGCTACAAGCAGTCCGGCTTCGGCCGCGAGCTGGGCCCGACCGGGCTCGCCGAGTACGTCGAGGCCAAGCACATCTACCAGAACCTGAAGCCCGCGCCGCAGCGGTGGTTCTCGGGGTGAGGACACCGCGTCGTCCGATCGTGATCAACCGAAAGGACCAGCAGCGTGAGCACCGACACCGGTGACCGTGAACTGTCGGAATTCGGCTACACCAACCAACTGAAGAGAACACTCGGCAGCTTCCACACGTTCGCCGCGGGCATCAGCTACATCTCCGTGCTCACCGGCGTGTTCCAGCTGTCCTACCTGGGGATCTCCCAGGGCGGCCCGGCCTACTGGTGGTCGTGGCCGATGGTCTTCGCGGGCCAGCTCATGGTCGCGCTGAGCTTCGCCGAACTGGCCGCGCAGTACCCCGTCGCAGGGTCTGTCTACAACTGGGCCAAGAAGCTCAGCAGCGAACACGTGGCGTGGCTCGCGGGCTGGATGATGCTGCTCGCGTCGATCGTCTCGATCTCCGCGACCGCGCTCGCCTACCAGCGGACGCTGCCGCAGATCACCTCGTTCTTCCAGTTCATCGGCGACGGCTCGGGCACCAGCGACGCCGCCAACGGCGTCCTGCTCGCCACCGCGCTGATCGTGTTCACCACCCTGGTCAACGCGTTCGGCGTCAAGCTGATGGCGCGGATCAACAGCGCCGGGGTGTTCATCGAGCTGCTGTTCGCCGTGCTGCTCATCGTGTTCCTCGCGTTCCACTTCGTGCGCGGCCCCGAGGTCGTCACCGAGACCAACAACACGGGCGCGGGACACGCGGGCGGCTACCTCGGCGCGTTCCTCATCGCGGCCATCGCCTCGTCGTACGTCATGTACGGCTTCGACACCGCGGCGTCGCTCGGCGAGGAGTCCGTGGACCCGCACCGCAACGCGCCCAAGGCGATCCTGCGCGCGCTGATCGCGTCGTTCCTGCTGGGCGGGCTGATCATCCTGTTCGCGCTGATGGCGGTCGGGAACATCCAGGCCCCCGAGCTCGGCACGATCGGCCTGCAGTTCGTCCTCACCGACGCGCTCGGCCCGGCGATCGGCCGGATCTTCCTGTTCGTCGTCTTCGTGGCGATCACCGTGTGCGTGCTGGCGGTGCACACCGCGGCCATCCGGATCGCGTTCGCGATGGCACGGGACAACGCGCTGCCGGGCGGGTCGAAGCTCGCGAAGGTCAACAAGAAGACCGGGACGCCGGTGCTGCCCGCGATCGTCATCGGCCTGATCGCGGTCGTGCTGCTGCTGGTCAACATCAACTCCTCGCAGATCTTCTCCGCGGTCACCAGCCTGGCGATCATCCTGATCTACCTCGCCTACCTGCTGGTGACGGTGCCACTGCTGATCAAGCGCATCCGCGGCGAATGGCCGCGCAAGGACGCGCCCGCCGGCCGGTTCTCGCTCGGGAAGTGGGGCCTGCCGGTCAACGTCCTCGCCGTGCTGTGGGGCGTCGCGATGCTGATCAACCTGGCCTGGCCGCGCAACGAGATCTACAACGCCACCCCGCCGTACCACTGGTACCTCCAGTGGATCTCGGTGCTGTTCGTCGCGGTCTTCGGCGGCGGTGGCTTCGCCTACTACTGGTTCGTGCAGCGGCACAAGATCGGCGTGCTCGCCGACCACGCCGCGCACGCGGCCGGAACATCCACGCCTGACAAGGAGGCCTCGCAGTGACAGCGGCAGAATTCGACTACATCGTCGTCGGCGGCGGGACGGCGGGCTCGGTGGTCGCCGCCCGGCTGTCCGAGGACCCGGACGTCACGGTGTGCCTGCTCGAGGCCGGACCGTCCGATGTGGACGATCCGGCGATCCTCGAACTGACGAAGTGGATGGCGTTGCTGGAATCCGGGTACGACTGGGACTACCTGGTCGAACCACAGGAGTCCGGGAACTCGTTCCTGCGGCACGCGCGGGCGAAGGTGCTCGGCGGCTGTTCCTCGCACAACTCGTGCATCGCGTTCTGGGCGCCGGCCGAGGACCTCGACGAGTGGGCGTCGCTCGGCCTGCCCGGCTGGTCGGCGAAGGACGTTTTCCCGCTGTACCAACGACTCGAGACCAACGACGGCCCCGGCGACCACCACGGCCGCTCCGGCCCGGTGACCATCCGCTCGGTCCCGCCGAACGACCCGTGCGGGTCCGCGCTGCTCCAGGCGTGCGAGCAGGCGGGCATCCCGAGGACCGAGTTCAACTCCGGCAGGACCGTGACCCACGGCGCGAACTGGTTCCAGATCAACGCGCGCGAGGACGGCACGCGGTCCTCGGCGTCGGTGTCCTATCTGCACCCGATCCTGGGCAAGCGGCCCAACCTCGAAGTACGGACCGGGGTGCGGGCGAAGCACCTGACCTTCGAGGGCAAGCGCTGCACCGGCGTCGAGTACCTGGCGCCCGACCTCATCCACGGCGTCAAGCTGAAGGCACGTCGCGAGGTGATCGTGTCCGCGGGCGCGATCGACACGCCGAAGCTGCTGATGCTCTCGGGCATCGGGCCCGCCGCGCATCTGCGCGAGGTCGGCGTGGACGTGCTGGTCGACTCCCCCGGCGTCGGCGAGAACCTGCAGGATCACCCCGAGGGCCTGATCCAGTGGGACGCGCTGCAGCCGATGGTCGCCGAGTCCACGCAGTGGTGGGAGATCGGCATCTTCACCACCACCTCCGACGGGCTGGACCGGCCGGACCTGATGTTCCACTACGGCTCGGTGCCCTTCGACCTGAACACGCTGCGGTACGGGTACCCGACCACCGAGAACGGCTTCTGCCTGACCCCGAACGTCACGCGGTCCCGGTCACTGGGAACCGTGCGGCTGCGCACGCGGGACTACCGCGACAAGCCGAAGGTCGACCCGCGCTACTTCACCGACGAGCACGACATGCGGGTCATGACCTACGGCATCAAGCTGGCGCGCAAGATCGCCGAACAACCCGCGCTGGACGAATGGGCCGGGATCGAGCTCGCGCCGGGCAAGGACGTCCGGACCGACGACGAGATCGCCGACTACCTGCGCAAGACGCACAACACCGTGTATCACCCCTCGTGCACCGCGAAGATGGGCAGCGACGACGATCCCCTCGCCGTGCTGGACGCCCGGCTGCGCGTGCGCGGCGTCGAGGGGCTGCGCGTCGCCGACGGGTCCGCGATGCCGTTCCTCGTCGCGGTGAACCCCTGCATCACCACCATGGCGATCGGCGAGAAGTGCGCCGATCTGCTCAAAGAGGACGCCCGCGCCTGACGCCGGCGGGGAACTCGGGCCCCTGAACGTCGAACTCAGGGGCCCGAATGCCGAACTCGACGTCCTGAACGTGGGACTCGCCTGCGCCCGCGAGTCCCACGTTCGCGCGCCCGTGTTCCGCGTTCGCGCGGCGAGACACCGCGGGCCGGTATGTCTCCCCATTCCCGGTGATCGGGCGAATACCCCGCGAAGTGCGCTTGTACCGGAATACGCGGCAACGCACAACACGCCGAAAGTCGGGAAAGCTCGCCCTCTCGTCCACAATAAGACGTACATTCGCGATTCCCTTTCCGGCCTAGACCGATCCGTGACACTTTGGTTTCCGGAAAGGGATCAGAATCCCCCGGTGCGGGTTTACGATCCGGCGCAACGCGCGCACCGCACTTGGGGAAAGGCAGCACCGGCCCGTGGCTCCACCGACAATCCAGCCCTTGCTCCATCCGGCGTATCCCGAGCACCTTCCTCGCCGGATCGTCCAGCCGAGCAGGGTGATCACGATATGACCGGCTTTCTCCTGCGCCGCTTCGTGAACTACCTGGCGTTATGCCTGGTGGCGACGTTCGCGGCGTTCTCGCTGGCCTCGCTGGCGTTCAGCCCGCTGGACGACCTGAAACTCCGCAACCCGCCGCCACCACAGGCGACAATCGACGCGAAAGCCACGGAACTACACCTCGACCTGCCGATTCCGGAACGTTTTTTCGTCTGGCTCGGCGACGTACTCCACGGTAATTTCGGCCGCACGGTCACCGACCAGGCCATCACCGACGAACTGTTCCGCCGGATGGGGGTGAGCCTGCGGCTGTTCCTCCTCGGCATCACCATCGGCATCGTCATCGGGGTGCTGGTCGGTGTGGTCAGCGCCATCCGCCAGTACAAGATCAGCGACTACCTCGCCACGACGTTCTCGTTCGTGGTCCTGTCGACCCCGGTGTTCGTCATCGCGACCGTGCTCAAGGCCGGTGCCCAGTCCGTCAACGACAACGTCCTCGGCGGCTACCAGTTCTTCATCGTCCAGGGCGAGACCAGCGGCATCGAGGGCGGCTTCGGCGACGTGCTGCTCGACCGGCTGCAGCACATCATCGTGCCCACGCTGGCGATCGTGCTGACGCAGGTCGCCTACTACAGCCGCTACCAGCGCTCGGCGATGCTCGACGTCCTCGGGTCCGACTTCCTGCGCACCGCGCAGGCCAAGGGCCTCACCCGCCGGAAGGCGTTGTTCAAGCACGGGCTGCGCACCGCGCTGATCCCGATGGCGACGTTGTTCGCGTTCGGCTTCGGCCTGCTGATCACCGGCGGCATCTTCACCGAGAAGATCTTCGGCTGGTACGGCATGGGCGACTGGCTGGTCACCGGGATCCAGAAGCAGGACACGAACATCGTGGCCACGGTGACGTTGTTCATCGCCGTCTGCGTGCTGCTCGCGGGCTGGCTCGCCGACGTGCTGTACGCGCTGCTCGACCCGAGGGTGAGGATCCGATGACCGAACCGTCTCCTGCCCCCGGGACCGCGTCCGGCCGCGGAAAGCTGGTGCTGCGGCGTTTCCTGCGCAACCGGCTCGCCGTCACCGCGGTCGCCGTGATCGTGTTGTTCTACGTGGCCGCGTTCACCTACACCTGGTACGCGCCGTGGGCGTACGACCAGCTGGACCCGGCCGCGAACCTGATGCCGCCGGACGGCACCCACTGGTTCGGCACCAACCAGATCGGCGGGGACATGTTCGCGCAGACCATGCGCGGGCTGCAGAAGTCGCTGACGATCGGCCTGCTGGCCGCGCTGTTCTCCACCGGCGTGGCCTCGATCGTCGGCGCCGCCGCCGGCTACCTCGGCGGCTGGGTGGACCGGGTCGCGATGTGGGTCGTCGACCTGCTGCTGATCCTGCCGCCGTTCCTGATCATCTCGATCCTCTCGCCCGCGTTCCGCGGCAAGACCTGGTTCATCCTGGTCGGGCTGATCGCGCTGTTCCAGTGGATGATCACCGCGCGCATGGTCCGCGGGATGACGCTGACCCTGCGCGAGCGCGAGTTCGTCAAGGCCGCGCGGTTCATGGGCCAGCCCGCCGGGCGCATCATCGCCAAGCACATCGTGCCGAACATGGCCTCGCTGCTGATCATCGACGCGACCATCAACGTCGGCGTCGCGATCATCACCGAGACCTCCCTGTCCTTCTTCGGTTTCGGCGTCCAGGCACCCGACGTCTCGCTCGGCACCCTGATCGCGAACGGCTCGGATGCGGTCCGCACGTTCCCCTGGCTCTTCTACATCCCCGCGGCGTTCCTCGTGCTCACCGTGCTCGCGGTGAACTTCGCGGGCGACGGCCTGCGCGACGCGCTCGACCCGTCGTCGGCCCGTTCCCGCCGCCGGGAGCGCAAGCGCATCGCCGCCGCCACCCAGTCCCCCCTCGACTCCGAGATCGCCGCCGCTGGAGCTACCCCATGACCCCCACCCCGCCCCTGGACACGGCCGCGCCCGTGCTGGAGGTGTCGGGCCTCGACGTCTCCTTCCCGTCGGAATCCGGCCGCGTGCAGGCCGTGCGCGGACTGTCCTATCAGGTCGCCGCGGGCGAGGTGCTCGGCATCGTCGGCGAATCCGGCTCCGGCAAGTCCGTGTCCTCCCTCGCCGTCATGGGCCTGCTTCCCCCGCAGGCACGGATCTCCGGGTCCATCCGGTTCCGCGGCACGGAAATCATCGGCCGGTCGGACACCGAGCTGTCGAAGCTGCGGGGCAAGAAGATCGCGATGGTCTTCCAGGACCCGCTCTCGGCGCTGACCCCGGTGTACCCGGTCGGTGCCCAGATCGCCGAAGCGCTGCTCGTGCACGGCAAGGGCGTGGTGACCAAGGAGCAGGCGAACCGCCGCGCCGTCGAACTGCTCGACCTGGTCGGCATCCCGAACGCCGCCCAGCGGGCCAAGGCGTTCCCGCACGAGTTCTCCGGCGGGATGCGCCAGCGCGCGGTGATCGCCATCGCGATCGCCAACGACCCCGACCTGATCATCGCCGACGAGCCGACCACCGCGCTGGACGTCACGGTGCAGGCGCAGGTTCTCGAGGTGCTGAAGACCGCGCAGGAGGTGACCGGCGCCGGCATCGTGATCATCACGCACGACCTCGGCGTCGTCGCCGGGTTCGCCGACCGGCTGATGGTGATGTACGCCGGGCGCGCTGTCGAACAGGGCCCGGTCGACACGCTCTACGCCGAGCCGCGGATGCCTTACACACTGGGACTTCTCGGTTCCATCCCCCGCGTCGACGCGCACGAGAAGCAGCCGCTGGTGCCCATCGAGGGCCAGCCGCCGTCGCTGGTGGACCTGCCCGGCGGGTGCCCGTTCGAGCCCCGCTGCCCGCTGGCCGCCGACGCCTGCCGGGAAACCGAGCCCGCCCTGATCACCATCACGCCCGGCTCCCCGGGCGCGGCGGTCGACACCGCGCACCGGGCGGCCTGCCTGCGCATCGACGAGGTCTCCGCACACCACGCCGACGCCGCCGAGGTCTACGGCGCCGAGGTCGTCGCCCCGGCCCCCGCCGCCCGGATCCCGCGCTCCGAGCGGGACACCGTGCTCGACGTGCGTGACCTCGTGAAGCACTACGCGGTCACCAAGGGGTCGGTGTTCAAGCGCAAGGCGGGCACCGTGCGCGCGGTCGACGGGGTCAGCTTCGACATCGTCGAGGGCGAGACGCTGGGGCTGGTCGGCGAGTCCGGCTGCGGGAAATCCACCACGCTGATGGAAATCCTCGACCTCGCCATGCCGTCCGGCGGCACGGTCGCCGTGCTCGGCAAGGACGTCGCCACGCTGACCGCGAAGGAACGCAAGAGCATCCGCCGCGATCTGCAGGTCGTCTTCCAGGACCCGATGGCCGCGCTGGACCCGCGGATGCCGGTCGGCGACATCATCGCCGAACCGCTGCGGGTGCACGGTCATTCCCGGGAGTCGATCGACCGGCGGGTCCCGGAGCTGCTCGGCCTCGTGGGACTGCGCCCCGAGCACGCCGATCGCTATCCGGCCGAGTTCTCCGGCGGGCAGCGCCAGCGGATCGGCATCGCCCGCGCGCTGGCGCTGGAGCCCAAGCTGATCGTGCTCGACGAGCCGGTGTCCGCATTGGACGTTTCGATCCAGGCGGGCGTGATCAACCTGCTCGACGAGCTGAAGGCCAAACTCGGGCTGTCGTACCTCTTCGTGGCGCACGATCTTTCCGTGGTGCGGCACATCGCGGACCGCGTCGCGGTGATGTACCTCGGCAAGGTCGTCGAGATCGGCGACGTGCGCACGGTTTTCGAGGCCCCGCAACACCCCTACACCCAGGCGCTGCTTTCGGCGATCCCGGTCCCCGACCCGGTCAAGGAACGCGAGCGCACCCGCATCATCCTCACCGGCGACCTGCCCAGCCCGGCCGACCCACCCTCGGGCTGCCGGTTCCGCACGCGCTGCTTCGTGTTCGCGCAACTGTCCGAAGAGGACAAACAGCGGTGCGTCGAGCTGGAACCCCCGCGCGCGGCCAAGGCCGACGACCACGACGTCGCCTGCCACTACGCCAAGACCCGTGAAGTCGTGTAGCCACACATCCGTTTGGCAGCACACCCGAAAGGAAGGCACCGCATGAATCGACGGAGAATGGCCGCACTCGTCACGCCACTCGCCGTTCTGGGGCTGGCCCTGTCCGCGTGCAGCGGGGGCACCGGCACCAAACCCGGACTGGCCGACGCCGGCAACCAGGCCGTGAAGACGGCCGACATCAACGAGACGCCGCTGGACAAGGTCAAGGACGGCGGCGACTTCAAGTGGCCGATCGACCAGCTGCCGGACAACTGGAACCAGAACCAGGTCGACGGCACGCCGCTGGACGGGCAAAACATGTTCGGCGCCCTCTTCCCCTATCTCTTCCCGCAGAACGCCGACGGCACGGTGTCGGAGAACCCGAACTACGTCACCTCGGTCAAGGTGGTCAGCACCGACCCGCAGGTGATCGAGTACAAGCTCAACCCGAAGGCCAAGTGGAGCAACGGCAGGCAGCTCTCGTGGGAGGACTTCGCCGCGCAGGCCAAGGTGCTCAACGGGAAGGACCCGGCGTACCAGGTTTCGCAGACCACCGGCTACCAGGACATCGCCAAGGTCGAGAAGGGCACCGACGACCAGGACGTCAAGGTCACCTTCGCGAAGAAGTTCGCCGAGTGGAAGTCCCTGTTCTCCCCGTTCTATCCCAAGGAACTCAACGCCGACGCGGACACGTTCAACAAGTCGTGGGCGCAGGCCCCGGCGCTCACCGCGGGCCCGTTCAAGGTCCGCAGCATCGACCAGACCGCGAAGACCGCGGTCTTCGAACGCGACCCGAACTGGTGGGGTGAGAAGCCGAAGCTGGACACCGTCACGTACAAGAAGGTCGAGCGGCCCGCGCAGGCCGACGCCTTCGCCAACGGGCAGATCGACTTCTACAACCTGAACAACGACATCAACGCGTTCAAGCGCGCGCAGGCCGACCCGAACACGGTCGTCCGGCAGTCCAGCTACCCGGACTACACGCACGTCACCTTCAACGGCGCGTCCTCGTCGGTCCTCGCCGACAAGGATCTGCGGCTGGCGATCATCAAGGGCGTCGACACGGTGGCGATCAGCAAGGCGATCCTCGGCCAGATGCAGAAGGACACCAAGCCGCTCGGCAACCACGAATACCTCAAGGGCACCAAGCAATACGCCGACAACTCGGGCCCGTACGCGGTCAACACCGAGGCCGCCAAGCAGGAGCTGGACAAGCTCGGCTGGAAGCAGGCGGGCGAACTCCGGGCCAAGGACGGCAAGGAGCTCAAGCTCCGGCTGGTCATCCCCGCCAACACTCCGATCAGCCAGCAGGCCGCGCAGCTGATCCAGTCGCAGGTGAAGCCGCTCGGCGTCGGCATCGACATCCAGGCCGTGCCCTCGAGCGAGTTCTTCAAGCAGTACGTCAACGTCGGGAACTTCGACCTGACGATCTTCCGGTGGATCTCCACCGCGTTCCCGATCGCCGGTAACCAGGGCATCTACTACCTGGACCCGAAGAACATCGGCCAGAACTACGGCCACATCGGGAGCGACAAGCTCAACCAGCTCTACGACAAGGCCGCGCAGGAACTGGACGACACCCAGCGGGCGAAGGACCTCAACGAGGCCGACCAGGAGATCTGGGCGCTCGGCCACCAGCTGCCGATCTTCCAGTCGACCGGGGCGTTCGCGGTCCGCAAGACCGTGGCGAATTTTGGTTCGCCCGGTTTCGCGAACCAGCCCTACGACTACCCGAAGATCGGCTTCGTCAAGTAACACCCGGTACGGCCGGTGAGGGGCTTCCTCTCACCGGCGTACGGCCGAAACAGCGCCGAACAAGGCCGGATGGAACGATGAAACGCTTGCTCGGCCTGCGCCCGGTGCGGCACATCGCGGTGACCAGTGCCCTGGTCCTCGTGGTGTGTGCGGGCGTTTTCCTCTTGCAGTACCTCGAGTTCTCGCACGCCCGCGCCACCCTGCGGGAGCTGAGCGCCCGTGCGACGGCGACCGTGGTGCGTACCGCGGACGACACCGCCACCGTCGAATTCCCCTTACCGAACGGGAAAAACGCGACCGCCACGATCCCGCTCGACGCCACTCCGCCGAAGGCCGGGGCGCATGTTCCCGTCGGCTACGACCCATCGCGGCCCGAACGCGCCGTCATCCCCGGGGCCTCCCCGCTGGTGGCCGCCGAACGCGCGTCGATCTACGCGACCGCCGCCGTCGTCGCCGCGCTCCTCGTCCTCCTTGTCGACGTCGTGGTGCTGGTGACCCGGTTCCGCCTCCCGGCGGGCCCGGCGCCCCGGCGTGTTCTCGTGCGGCGGGTGAAGTTCCAGCGCGGGGTGCTGACCCGGTCGTGGCTGGAAACGGGCACCACGCAGCCGCGGTGGCTCCCGGTGTACTTCTCCCCCTCCCTGATCGGTCTCTCCTCCCCCGCCGAGGCCGAGGTGTACGGCGACCCGTCCCGCGACCGCCGGGTCACGGTGCGGATCGGCGGCGAAACGCTCTACCCCGCGGGCGCGGTGCGGCACACCGAACCGCGCGGCAGGCGAACCGACAACCCCGCCGAGCCGGATGAGGAACGCCTCGCCGCCGCGGGCCGTCCGGTCTCCCTGGCCCGGCAGTTCCGGGCAGACCTGCCCGTCTTCGTGGCCGCCCCGTTCGCCGGACTGTTCTGGGCGCTGGTGGACGGCACCGGCGTCCCCGGCTGGCTCGTGGTGACCGCGCTGATCGGCGCCGCCGGCTTCTGGTGGGCGTCCCTGCGGGGTTCCGACCCGTCCTGAGACGCGCGGAAGACCGTCAGGCCCGTACCGGCCTCCTTCCCAGGAACGCGGCGAGCCGGTCCGCGGCCGTCGCGCCGGGCGCGGGCTCGACCTCGGGACCGAACGGCGCGCCGGGCCCCCGCGGCGCCGCGCTGAAGCGCTCCTGCCATTGGCTCAGCGCCTGTTCGGCCAGCTCCGGCAGCAGGTCGGTGGACCGGCCGGTGGCGTCGGCGAGATCCCAGCCGTGGGCCAGGTACTCGTTGACCCGCATGTGCACCAGGAAGGTGCCGGTGGCCTTCCCGAGCGGGGTGTCCACCTCCTGGTCGAGCAGGCCCGGTGTGGCCAGCACGGCACGGACCCGGCGCACCGACTCGGCGAACGCCTCTTCCGGTCTCTCCCCGAGGTAGTCGCCGGGTTCGGCGGGCGGGCCCTGCCCCGCCCAGTGCGCGACCTTGGCGTTTCCGTGCGCGAGATGGTTGACCAGCGCGCGGACGTCCCATTCCGCGCATGCCGTCGGCAGCGCCCACTGGTCGTCGCGCACGGCCGAGACGAGTTCGGTGACCGCGGCCGAAGCCCGGTCGAAAGCATCGAGAGGATTCATGCCCGGCAGTGTGCACCCGGCCCCCGACAGTTTCCGGAAGCCGGGAACTCACTGCAGCAGCGCGACGCACTCCACGTGGTGGGTCATCGGGAACGCGTCGAACGCCCGCAACGCGGTGAGCCCGTACCCGTGCGCGGCGAAAAGCGCGATGTCGCGCGCCAGCGTCGCCGGATCGCACGAGACGTAGACGATCCGGTCCGGCGAACCCGCGGCGATCGCGTCCACCACCGGACGTCCCGCGCCCTTGCGCGGCGGGTCCAGCACGACGACGTCGACCGGCTTCGGCGCGTCGGCCAGCACGTGCTCGACACGGCCCGCGTGCCAGCGGACCTGCGGCAGATCGGCGAGATTCCGTTCGCCGTCGCTCACCGCGCGGCGCCCCGACTCGACGGCCAGCACTCGCCCGTCCGAGCCGACCTGCCCGGCCAGCACCGAGGCGAACAGCCCGACCCCGGCGTAGAGATCCCACGCCGACCCGCCCGCCGGCGCCTCCGACCACTCCCCCACGACCGCGGCGAGCGTGCCGGCCGCGGCCGGATGCACCTGCCAGAAACCGTGTGCGTCGAGCCGCCATTCGCGGCCGGCGGCGTGCTGGATCGCGACGCCGCCGGTGAGCTGCCGCGCCCGGACCTTCCCGCGCACGGTGGAAAGCTCGCGCACGTGGGTGCGGTCCTCCGCGTCGGTGGTCACTTCCAGTTCGCTGCCGGGCCGCCAGCGCCGCGCGAGGACGTCGTCCAGTTCGCCGGGCACCGCGATCGGGCAGTCGTCGAGCGCCACGACGCGATGGCTGTGATGCGCGCGCAACCCGGCGCGGCCGTCCCGGTCGGCGATCAGCCGGACACGGCTGCGCCAGCCGAGCGAGCCACCGTCGAGCGCCTCCACCACGACGTCCCGCTCGATCCCGGCGACGCGCCGCAACTGCTCGGCCACCACCGCGGCCTTGAGCTCTCGCTGGTACGCCGGGTCCGCGTGCTGCCAGTCGCAACCACCGCAGCCACCCGGCGCGGCCAGCGGGCACGGCGGCTCGACGCGCCGCGCGGAGGCCTCCAGCACCTCCACGGCGTCGGCACGGCAGAACGCACCGCCCTTGTCCTCGGTGACCTCGGCGCGTACCCGCTCACCCGGCAGCGCGTGCCGGACGAACACCACCCGTCCGTCCACACGGGACACACAGTGCCCACCATGCGCCACCGGACCTACTTCGAGTTCCAGCGTGCGGCCGTACCAGCTGCCGATCACGCGATCGCCTCGCTCCGCGAGACAGTGCTCAATCCTTTTTGGCGCATGACATCAATGATTCGCTCGCAAGCGTCGCTCATTCCGATTTCTCCCGGCTCGCCGCGGCGCGTTCCGCCTGCTTGGCGGGCGCGACGGCGTCCGGACGCTTGCCGGTGGGCGAGAACCCGCGCCGGACGTCACCCGCCGCGGGCCGGGCCCGGCGGTCGCGGGCGACGGCCTTGACCGAGGAGGCCAGCTGCCAGGGCACGCTGGTGACCATCACGCCCTTCTCGAACAGCAGCCTGCCCTTGAGCCGCAACGCGCTCTGGTTGTGCAGCAGCTGTTCCCACCAGCGGCCCACGACGTACTCGGGAATGAACACGGTGACGACGTCGCGGGGATTGGCGCCGCGTACGCGCTTCACGTAGTCCAGCACCGGTTTCGTGATCTCCCGGTACGGCGATTCGACGACCTTGAGCGGCACCTTGAAGTTGTGCGCGTCCCACTCCGCGGTGAGCCGCCGCGTCTCCGCGTCGTCGACGTTGACCGTGACGGCCTCCAGCACGTCCGGGCGCATCGCCTTCGCGTAGGACAGCGCGCGCAGCGTCGGCCGGTGCAGCTTCGACACCAGCACGATGGCGTGGTTGCGCGAGGGCAGCACCGGCTTGGTCTCCGGGTCCTCCTTGAGCTCCTCGGCGACCCGGTCGTAGTGCTTCCGGATCGCCGTCATCAGCACGTAGATCGCCACCATCGCGGCGATCGCGATCCACGCGCCGAGCAGGAACTTGGTGATCAGCACGATGACCAGCACGGTGCCGGTGCAGGTCAGGCCGACCGCGTTGACCGTCTGCGAGCGCCGCATCCGACGCCGCGCGGCCGGGTCGTTCTCCTTGGCCAGCAAGCGGTTCCAGTGCCGGATCATGCCCGCCTGGCTGATCGTGAACGACACGAACACGCCCACGATGTAGAGCTGGATGAGCTTCGAGACCTCGGCGTCGAAGGCGAAGATCAGCACCAGCGCGAAGGCGGCGAGGAACAGGATGCCGTTGGAGAAGGCCAGCCGGTCGCCGCGGGTGTGCAGCTGACGCGGCAGATAGCGGTCCTGGGCGAGGATCGAGCCGAGCACCGGGAAGCCGTTGAACGCGGTGTTCGCGGCCAGCAGCAGGATGATCCCGGTGGAGAAGGACACGTAGTAGAAGGCCGGCGGGAAGTGCTGGAACACCGCCTCGGCGATCTGCGCGACGATGGTCTTCTGCTGGTACCCCGCCGGGGTGCCGCTCAGCTGGGTCGCCGGGTTCTCCGCGAACTTGACGCCGGTGACGATCGCGAGGGTGATGATGCCGACCAGCATCGTCACCGCCAGCACGCCCATCAGCAGCAGTGTCGTCGCCGCGTTCTTCGACTTCGGCTTGCGGAAGGCCGGGACGCCGTTGCTGATCGCCTCGACGCCGGTCAGCGCCGCCGCGCCGGAGGAGAAGGCCCGCAGGATCAGGAAGGCGAACGCGAATCCGGCCAGCGAATGCTCGGCGTGCAGCTCGAATCCGGCGCTGGCGGCCTTCATCTCGGTGCCGCGGGCCACCTCGAACAGGCCCCACAGCACCATGCCGAGAATGCCGATGATGAACCCGTAGGTGGGAATGGCGAACGCTTTGCCCGATTCGCGCACTCCGCGCAGATTCAGTGCCGTCAGCACGCACACGATCACGACCGCGGTGAGCACCTTGTGCTCGGCGACCCATGGCAGCGCGGACCCGATGTTGGCGACGCCGGACGACGTCGACACCGCGACCGTGAGCACGTAGTCCACCAGCAGTGCGCTGGCCACGGTAAGGCCGAACTTGCCGCCGAGGTTGGTCCCGGCGACCTCGTAGTCGCCACCGCCGCTGGGATAGGCGTGCACGTTCTGCCGGTAGGACGCGACCACGACCAGCATGACCAGCGCGACGGCCACGCCGATCCACGGCGCGAACGCGTACCCGGACAGCCCGGCGACGCTCAGCGTCAGGAAGATCTCTTCCGGCGCGTACGCCACGCTCGACAGCGCGTCGGAGGCGAAGATGGGCAGCGCGATGCGCTTGGGCAGCAGCGTGTGGGACAGCCGGTCGCTGCGGAACGGACGCCCGAGGACCAGCCGTTTCAGCACGGTCGGGAACTTCGACACCACAGAAGAGTAACGGCGGCGCGCAGCGTCTCCGTTGAGGGTGGTGGTGGGGAGGAAGGCGGAGGTAACGGCGGAGCGAAGCTCCTCCGTTGAGGGTGGCGGTGGAGCTGACGAGCGGCGCGCGGCGTCTCCGTCGAGGGTGGCGGTGGGGAGGACGGTGGAGCTGACGGGCGGTGCACAAGGTAGGTTCGGCGCTGGTATGCCGGGGGTACCCACCCCGGGGTGACCCGCGGCGAGCAGGAGGGCAACAAGCGTGCACGTGGTGATCATGGGGTGCGGCCGGGTCGGCGCGTCCCTGGCCGCGGCGCTGGAGCGTCTCGGCCACGAGGTGGCCGTCATCGACAAGAACCAGCAGGCTTTCCGCAGGCTGAGCAGCGACTTCCACGGCCAGCAGGTGGTCGGGGTCGGCTTCGACCGGCAGGTGCTGATCGAGGCGGGCATCGAGCGGGCGGGCGCGTTCGCCGCCGTCTCCAGCGGGGACAACTCGAACATCATCTCGGCGCGGGTCGCGCGCGAGAACTTCGGCATCGAGCACGTGGTCGCGCGGATCTACGACCACAAGCGGGCGGCGGTCTACGAGCGGCTGGGCATCCCGACCGTGGCGACCGTGCCGTGGACGACCGACCGTTTCCTGCGCACCCTGCTGCCCGACGGCGTCGCGTCGGCGTGGCGGGACCCGTCCGGCAACATGGCGCTGCTGCCGCTGCCGTTGCACGAGGGCTGGGTCGGGCATTCGGTGCGGTCGCTGCAGGAGGCCACCGGCGCGCGTGTCGCGTTCATCATGCGGTTCGGCACCGGTGTGCTGCCCGACGCGAAGACCGTGGTGCAGGCCGACGACCTGGTGTACGTCGCGGCGCGCTCGGGCACGGTCGGCGACGTCACCAGCGTGGCCGCCCGCGCACCGGAAGACGAGGAGAACTGATGCGGGTCGCGATTGCCGGCGCGGGGGCGGTGGGCCGCTCGATCGCCGCGGAGCTCATCGACGCGCGGCACCAGGTCATGCTGATCGAACGGCAGGCCGACCAGTTCGAGCCGCACACCGTCGAGCAGGCCGACTGGGTGCTCGGCGACGCGTGCGAGGTGTCGATCCTGGAGGAGTCCGGGATCGAGCAGTGCGACGTCGTGATCGCCGCGACCGGTGACGACAAGGCGAACCTGGTGGTCTCGTTGCTGGCGAAGACCGAGTTCGCGGTGCGCCGCGTCGTCGCGCGGGTGAACAACCCGGCCAACGAATGGCTCTTCACCGACGCGTGGGGCGTGGACGTCGCGGTGTCGACCCCGCGGATGCTCGCCGCGATGGTCGAGGAGGCCGTCAGCGTGGGCGATCTGGTGCGGCTCATGACGTTCCGGCAGAGCCAGGCGAACCTGGTCGAGCTGACGCTGCCCGAGGAGACGCCGCTGGCGGGCAAGGCGGTCAGCGAGATCTCGCTGCCGCGCGACGCGGCGCTGGTGACGATCCTGCGCGGCGACCGCGTCATCGTCCCGCAGCCGGAAGACCCCCTGGAGCCGGGCGACGAGCTGCTGTTCGTCGCGACCTCCGACGTCGAGCCCGAGATCCGTTCCGCCCTCGGCTACTGAGAGCTGAAGGGGGGGGTTGTCACCTCCTGAGGGAGGGACATCGCCCACGAGGGCGCCGTGGAGGAGAAAGAAAGC
>NZ_JBHYIQ010000069.1:26230-32556 GCF_042739895.1 Amycolatopsis sp. NPDC059021 | reverse complement strand
CATGCGATGCGAGGAAAGTCCCCTTCAGCGCGTCTTACGAGACGAAAGTCCCCTTCAGCCCGCTCAGGACTCGGTTTGCGGCGTCTGGGCGTATTTCTCGCGAAGGCGGGCTTCGACCTCGGCGTCGGTCTCGGGTTTCGGGGCGGACGCGGCGAGCGCCTTGAGCCGCTTGTCCGAGCGCCGGACCGCCCACACCACGACGAGCAGGCCCAGCGCGTAGAGCGGGTAGCCCATGGCGATCTTCGCGAACGCGAGCCAGCCGGTGTAGTCCTCCTGGTAGAGCCAGCGCTGCACGACGAACCGGGCGGCGAAGATGACCGCCAGCGCGAACGTCGCGATGTCGTAGCCGAACCGCGAGTACTTGTCCTTGCGCCAGGCCTGTCCGGTGCCGTTGAGCAGGTTCCACACGACGCCCGCGATCGGCCAGCGCACCACGATCGAGAGCACGAAGACGCCGCAGTAGACCAGGCTCGCCCAGATCCCGAACAGGAAGAAGCCCTTCGCGGATCCGGTGCGGAAGGCGATGAACGCGGCGATGGCGACCCCGAAGAAGCCGGAGATCGCCGGCTGCAGCGGTTCCTTGCGCACGATCCGCAGCACGGTGATGGCCACCGCGCTGCCGATGGCGCTCCAGATCGCGGCGGTCAGCCCGAAGAAGGAGTTGACGAGCACGAAGACGATCACCGGCAGCGACGAGTAGATCAGGCCGGACACGCCGCCCATCTGCTCGAGCAGGGTGGGCTCGGGTTTGTTCCCGTCTTCCCCGGGTTCGCTCTTCTCGGCACGCGGAGCGGGTTCAGTCACGGCAGCTGATCAACTCACTGGGCTCTGGAGTTCGTAATACGGGTTGTACAGCACTTTCTGGCCGTCGCGTTCGGCGAGCCTGCCCCGCACCTTGATGGTCCGGCCCGGCTCGATGCCGGGGATCCGGCGACGGCCCAGCCAGATTAGCGTCACGCCCTGCGTCCCGTCGAACAGCTCGGCCTGCAGTGTCGCCGCCTCGTTGGTGGGGCACAGCTCGACGCTGCGCAGTCTGCCGAGCACCGTCACCTCGTCGCCAGAGCGGCAGTCGCACGCGCGCTGCGCTCCCTGCGCTTCGGACCTTTCGGACAGGTCATCGGCGTCGAGATCCTCGACGTCGGTGGTCAGTTTCCGAACCAACCGGCTGAAGTAGCCGCCGTCTTTGGCGGGCATAGTGGTGCTCCTGTGCTCCGGGGCCCCCGACGTGTTGCGGCCCGTGCGTGATCCAGCGTAACTGCGACCCCGCCAGGGAAGCCGCTTTAGGCCAAGATCGCAACGTGACGTCCACTATCCCGCGAACGGCGGTACTGCTGCCCGGTACCGGCTCCGACGAGGTCTTCGTACGAGCGGTTTTCGCCCGCCCGCTGGCCGCGCTGGACATCGAGCTGGTTACCCCCGCCCCGCCGCCGGGAAACGCGCTGGCCGAGGGCTATCTCGCCGAACTCGGCCGGCTCGCCGCGGCACGCGGTCCGTTGCTGGCCGGGGGAATCTCGTTCGGCGCGCACCTCGCCGCGGAGTGGGCCGTGCGCGAGCCGGGCCGTTGCCGGGGCCTGCTGGCCGCGCTCCCGGCCTGGAACGGCGCGCCGGACGCGGCACCCGCGTCGCTGGCCGCGACGCTCTCCGCGGATCTGGTGGCCGAACACGGCGTCGAGGCCGCGCTGGCGAAGTCCGCGGAGGGGAGCCCGCCGTGGCTCATCGCCGAACTCGGCCGGGCGTGGCGGCGGCACGGCGACGGGCTCGCGGCGAGCCTGCGTACAGCGGCGTCCCGGCCCGCGCCCAGTCTCGCCGCGCTGGGCGTTTTGCCCTGCCCTGCCGGAATAGCCACCTGTGTCGACGATCCGATACACCCGACGAAAGTCGCACGGGAGTGGGCCGCCGCACTGCCGCGCGCGGCGGTCGTGGAGACGACGCTCACCGCGCTCGGCGAGGATCGCGAATCACTCGGCAGGGCGACCGTGCTGGCGTGGCTGCGGGCCGCGCGCGTCTAGTCGGCCAGCGCGACGAACCCGCCGAGGCCGATCATCGTGGCCCCGGAGGCGACCCGCTGCCGGACCCGCCAGCGGACATTGCCGCCGATCAGCGCGCCGAGCTTGCCCGCGAACACCGCGACGAGCAGGTCGGCCAGCATCGCCATGGCGAGCGCGATCAGCCCGAGCACGAGGAACACCAGCGGCGCCGGTGCCCGCTCCGGATGCACGAAATGCGGCAGCAGCGCCATGAAGTAGAGCGCGGTCTTCGGGTTGAGCACCTCGGTCAGCACGCCCTGGAACAGCGGCGAACGCGCCCAGCGCGCCGCGAGACCGGCGTCGTCGCCGGAGGACACCTCGTCGTCGTGATGACGCCGGAAGATCGCCTGCAGCCCGAGGAAGACCAGGTATGCCGCGCCCGCCAGTTTCACGACGGTGAACGCGACCGCCGACGTCGCCAGGAGCGCCGAGAGCCCGAGCGCCGCCGCGACGACGTGCACCGACGCGCCGATCCCGTTGCCGAGCACCGAACGCACCCCTTCGCCCCGCCCGCCCTTGAGGCTGCGGGCCAGCACGTACAGGATCCCGGGGCCGGGCGTCACCGCGAAGATCGCCGCCGTCCCCAGGAAGATCATCCACTCGGCGAAGTCAGGCATGGCACGACCGTACCAATCCGGCGGAATGCCGAAGGGGACTTTCCTCGCATCGCATGCGACGAAAGTCCCCTTCAGCGCGTCCTGTGCGAGGAAAGTCCCCTTCGGCTCAGGCCTGGCCCTGCTGCTGGGCGGCGATGTGCTCGGCGACGGCGTCGGGCAGCGTGATGGTGAGCGGCGTGCGGACCGGCATCGGCGAATCCCCCCGGTCGACGATCGTGCGCCGGACGATCGCGCGCAGCACGTCCGGCGCCTGCGCGGCCTGCGACTGCGGGCCCGCGATCACCCCGCGCAGCATCCACCTCGGGCCGTCGACGCCGACGAAGCGCAGCGCGACGTCACCGACGATGGCCGACAGCTCCATCCCCCACTCACCGCGGCCGACGGTCACCTTGGCGCCGTCGGCACGCAGCTGGTCGGCCAGTTCGGCGCTGACCTCGCGCCACAGCCCGCCCGTGCGCGGCGCCGCGTACGCGCTGACCGTGATCTGCCCCTGCTCGGTGACGACGTGCACCGCCCGCACTCCGCCGCCCTCGGGGTCCATCTCGACCTGCACCTGGGACCCGTCCGGCACCGGCACCTTCACCGAGCCGAGGTCTATCCGGGGCAGGCCGTCGTCCTCGAAATCCGCGACGTCGAACGGGCCGTCGGACACCTCGGACAGCTCCGGCTCCGGTTCGCCGTCGTCCAGCTCCTCGGCGAAGTCGTCCTCGACCTCGGGCGCGGCGTGCCGCCCGCCGGACCGTTCCCCGGCCCGCCGCTTGCGTCCGAAAATCCCCACTAGTTCTCCGTTCCTTCCCCCGCGCTGCGCGCGTCGGCTCCCAGTGTGGCGTGTCCACCCGTGGAGCCGTAGCCTCCTTCGCCCCGTTCCGTCGGGTCGAGTTCGGCCACCTCGACGAATTCGGCGTGTTCGACTCGCTGCACGACCAGCTGCGCGATCCGGTCGCCGCGGGCGAGCACGATCTTGTGCACCGGATCGTGGTTGATCAGGCAGATCTTGATCTCGCCACGGTAACCCGCGTCGATCGTGCCGGGCGTGTTCACCACCGAGAGCCCGGCCCTGGCGGCGAGCCCGGATCGTGGATGGACGAAACCCGCGTACCCGGCCGGGAGCGCGATCGCGATGCCGGTGCCGACAACGCCGCGTTCCCCGGGCCCGAGAACGATATCCGAGGTGGTGACGAGATCGGCGCCCGCGTCGCCGGGACGCGCGTAGGCGGGGACGGGGACGCCGGGGTCGAGACGGGTGAGGAGGACCTGAACGCTGGACACGGGCGGCGAGATTACCCTGTACGCGTGGGCGACACCGTGAACCCGGCCGTGACGAACGCCGTCGAGCATCGCGAACGGCTCTATGTCCCGTGGTGGGGCTGGCCGCTGCCGGTGCTCGGCGCGGTCCTGCTGGCCGCCGAGCTGCACATGGGCTACCCCGGCATCCGTGCCTGGCTGCCCTACTTCGTGACGCTGCCGCTCGTGGTGGCGCTGCTGCTCTCGCTCGGCCGGTCGCGGATCCGCGTCACCGGCGGCGGCGAACCCGAGCTGTGGGTGGGCGAAGCGCACCTGCCGCTGCGGTTCGTCGGCGAGGTCGAGGTCCTCGACAAGGACGCCAAGCGTCCCGCGCTCGGCCGCGACGGCGACCCGGCGGCGTTCGTCCTGCACCGCGGCTGGGTCGGTCCCGCCGTGCGGATCCGGCTCACCGATCCGGACGACCCGACGCCGTATTGGCTGTTCAGCACCCGTCACCCGGAGAAGATCGCGAAACTGCTCCGCGCCCACGGCTGACGCGGGCCCCGGACATGCGGAAGGGGGCCGACCCGCAGGTCGGCCCCCTTAGCCCAGCTCGCGTGCGAGCCGCCCCGAACTCGCCGCCGCGTCTGTTCGTCCCCTGAAAACCCGTACGAGATCCCCGTACCCTTACGACCGGCCACGCGGGGCCGGGCGCGTCGTGCTCAGGCGCAGTCGCGGCAGATCAGCCGGCCGCCGTTGTCCTCGGCGAGCCTGCTGCGGTGGTGCACCAGGAAACAGACCGAGCAGGTGAACTCGTCGGCCTGCTTGGGCACCACCTTGACGGTGAGATCCTCGCCGGACAGACCGGAAAGGTCCGCACCCGGGAGTTCGAAGTTCTCGGCCGTCGCGTCCTCGTCGACGTCGACGACGCCGGACTGGTTCTCGTTGCGCCGTGCCTTCAGCTCCTCCAACGAGTCTTCGGCCAGCTCGTCGGCTTCGCTGCGGCGCGGAGCGTCGTAGTCGGTCGCCATGTGTCCTCACCCCTGCGATCAGCTTGTATCGGTCTTGCCCGGCCCACGGGCGCGCCCGTGAGTCCGTCGTGCCGCTGGTCAACGTTCCAGCGCCCCTGTTTGTGCCCGGCTGCGCAGTGACCGAGGTAACTTCTTTTCAGAAGGCGCGTTACGCCTGTTCCTGCGGCCGGAGCCCGGGAAGGGTAGCTCACCGCCCGGCGGGTTCCGCACCGAGGCGAGCAATGCCGGATAATCGTCACCCGACAGGGGGAACCTGCAGGTGGGACGCGCATCCTCCGAACGGGTTGCCCCCAGGTCGGGAAGCTCACCTGGCGGCCGTGTCCGCTTGCCCTGGCGGGCACCCGCGTGGTGCTATCCGAAGACAGGGGACCACGGTTCCGGGGCCGCCCGGAGCATGACCGAAACAGAAGAATGGGCGCGGGAGCCACAGAGGTGACCCGAACCTACGCGCGTCGGCTGTAACGCTTAAGCTGATCAGCCGCGAAGGTGTCTGTGACCGCTGTGTGTGATCACCAGCGGGTGACTACTACGCCGATCGGGTTTCCGGGTTCGGGAAGGGACGGGGCAGGTGGCGTCGGGGAGCGGCTCGGGCGGTTCAGGGGACCGTAAGGCGAAGCCGTATCGCAAGCACCGGCCGTTGCCGGCGCTCATCGTCATCGGGGTGCTGGCGCTGGGCGCGGTGATCGTCTGGGTCAACGCCGTGGTCAGCAAGGCCGACGTCGACGCGGTGGTCCGCTGCGACCCGGCCGCGAGCCCGCCGCCGGGCACCACGTTCACCAGCCTCCCGCACGACGCGCTCGACGACCGCACCCCCGTGCCGCCGGACAAGATCGCGGTGCGCGTGCTCAACGCCAGCTCAGTGCGCGGCCAGGGCAGCATCACCACCGCGGGCCTCAAGGACCTCGGCTTCACCGGCATCGGCGAGCCCGCCAACGACCCGGCCTACGACAAGCGCGAGGCCAAATGCCGCGGCCAGATCCGGTTCGGCGAGAACGGCACCGCCGCCGCCCGCACCATGAGCCTCGTGGTCCCGTGCGCCGAGCTCGTGCAGGACAACCGCAAGGACGCCAGCATCGACCTGGTCACCGGCAAGAGCTTCGGCGACCTCCGGCCGACCTCGCAGGCCAGGGAGATCCTGCGGCAGCTCACCGCCTGGTCCCAGCAGCACCAGGGCGGCGGGGGCGGCGAGCAGGCCGCCGGGGCACAGGCCCCGGTCGTCGACCAGACCCTGCTCGCCTCCGCCCGCGACGTCACCTGCTGAGCCGACCCTCCAGGCACGCGAGATCGCCGTTCGCGCACACGCCCGGCGCCCCGCCCCGGGGCTCGCGAAGGGGGGGGGGGGGGGGGCGGCGCGGGGGGCGGCGCGGCGGGCAGTGGACCCCCCCCCCGCCCGCCAGCTACACCACGGGGGCGCGCGCCCCGCGGCG
>NZ_JBHYIQ010000069.1:21769-26220 GCF_042739895.1 Amycolatopsis sp. NPDC059021 | reverse complement strand
CTCCCCGAGGGAGCTGAGGTCCCTCAAGGAGGCCCCCACGGACCACGGCGATCAGACCTCGGCGGCGCCGCACGCGGCGAGGGCCGAGCGCAGCGGCGCGGCGACGGACGGCGCCGCGGCGTAGGTGGCGTCGGCCCCGAGGTCGGGAGCCGAACCGGGTAGCGCGACGACGGCGCCCGCCTCGGCGGCGACCAGCGCGCCCGCGGCCCAGTCCCAGCGGTGCAGGCCGTGCTCGACGTAGGCGTCCAGCCAGCCGGCGCCGACCGCGCACAGGTCGAGCGACGCGGCCCCGTTGCGCCGGATGTCCCGCACCCGCCCCAGCAGCTCCGAGGCGAACCGCGCCTGCCGCTTCCGGCGTTCTTCGACATACGCGAACCCGGTTCCGACGAGGGTCAGCTCCAGCCGTTCCGGCGCCGACACCGCGAGCGGGCGGCCGTCGAGCCACGCGCCATGGCCGCGCGCGGCGGTCCATCGGCGGCCACTCACCGGCTCGACCACCGCGCCGGCGACCGAAACCCCGTCGATCTGCGCGGCGACCGACACCGCGAACCACGGCAGCCCGTAGAGGAAGTTGACCGTCCCGTCGATCGGGTCGACCACCCAGGTGACCCCGTCGGCGGCCGCCTCCGAGCCACCGCCCTCCTCCCCCAGCACCGGCTCGCCGGGGCGCAGCTCGGCCAGGCGGGACCGCACCAGCCGCTCGGACTCGTGGTCGACCGCGGTGACCACGTCCGTGTCGGCGGACTTGGTGTCCACGCGCACGCGGCCACCCCGCCCCATCTCCTCCCATGCGCTCTTGACCAGCTCGGCGGCCTCGACGGCGATACGCTCGGCGACACTCTTCAGCAACGACTCGTCAGCTCCCACGTCCGTCATGTCACCACATCCGGTTAAAGTCTCCGCAGCAGGCTTCTGAATCGTGCGAGAAGGGACCACGTCTGTGACCGCGACCCGAGGTTTCGGAATCGACATCGGCGGCAGTGGCATCAAGGGCGCCCTCGTCGACCTGGAGCGGGGTCAGCTCATCGGCGACCGCATCCGGATCGACACGCCGAAGCCCTCCACTCCCGAAGCGGTCGCGGAGGTCGTCGCCGAGATCGTCGCCACCGCGGGCTGGGACGGCCCGGTCGGGGTCACGCTGCCCGCAGTGGTGAAGAAGGGTGTCGCGCACACCGCCGCGAACATCGACCACGCGTGGATCGGCACGGACGCCGACGCGCTGTTCGCCAAGCGCCTCGGCCGCGACATCGACGACATCGCGATGCTCAACGACGCCGACGCCGCGGGGATGGCCGAGATCCGCTTCGGCGAGCCGTCCGCGAGGACCGGGGTGACCGCGCTGCTGACTTTCGGCACCGGCATCGGCAGCGCGGTGTTCCACGACGGGAAACTGGTCCCCAACACCGAGTTCGGCCATGTCGAGGTCGACGGGCACGACGCGGAGAAGCGCGCGGCCGCGTCGGTGAAGGACAACGAGGGCCTGTCCTATCCCCAGTGGGCCAAGCGAGTGCATCGTTATCTGACCGTGCTCGAAAACCTCGTCTGGCCGGATCTGTTCATCGTCGGCGGCGGGGTCAGCAAGAAGTCCGAGAAGTGGGTGCCGCTGCTGGACATCCGCACTCCGGTCCTCGTGGCGTCGCTGCAGAACAACGCCGGGATCGTCGGCGCGGCGGTGGCCGCGGCGGAAGGCATCGAGCACTGAACCGGGTGCCGCGCGGGCACTGACAGAACCGCCACGAATGTCACGTGCGCGGTGCCGGAGGGTGATCGGCGCGCGCCGCACCCGCGTACCGTCGTTACAATGGAACACGGCCCACGGCTGCGGAGGACAAAACCGCAGGCCGAGGCGTGTTCCCCGAATTTGAGCGAGCTGTGGCCGCATGGTCCGGCTCGTCACGATCGACCGCTGCGAAAGGGCGTAAGTGGCAGCCGCAAGAACCGCAACCCGAAGCGGGACGAAGACAGCGACCGCAGCAGCCGGTGAGCCGGCCGACGAGGTGACCACCGCGGAGACCGCGGCGCGCAAGACCACCACCAGGTCCGCGGGCGCCAAGAAGGCTCCGGCCAAGAAGGCCCCCGCGAAGAAAGCTCCTGCCGCCAAGAAGGCCGCCACCAAGGGCTCGAAGACCGAGGACGGCGAGCCCGACGGTCCCGGCGAGCTCGACGAGGCCGACCTCGAATCGCCGGATCTGTCGGATCTGGAAGAGGTCGAGGTCGACGTGGTCGACGAGACGGTCAACGACGAGGTCGAGTCCGAGGACGACGACGAGGAGGCCGAGGAGACCCCGAAGGGCCGCCGCGGCGCGGCTTCGGACAAGGGCGGGAAGTCCTCGGACAACCCGGACTTCGTGTGGGACGAGGAGGAGTCCGAGGCGCTGCGCCAGGCGCGCAAGGACGCCGAGCTCACCGCCTCCGCCGACTCGGTGCGCGCCTACCTCAAGCAGATCGGCAAGGTGGCGCTGCTCAACGCCGAGGAGGAGGTGGAGCTCGCCAAGCGCATCGAGGCCGGGCTCTACGCCGCCGAGCGCGTGCGCAACGCCGAGGAGGAGGGCGAAAAGCTCGTCACCCAGATGCGCCGCGATCTCAAGTGGATCGTGCGTGACGGCGAGCGCGCCAAGAACCACCTGCTGGAGGCGAACCTCCGGCTCGTGGTGTCGCTGGCCAAGCGCTACACCGGCCGCGGCATGGCGTTCCTGGACCTGATCCAGGAGGGCAACCTCGGCCTGATCCGCGCGGTGGAGAAGTTCGACTACACCAAGGGCTACAAGTTCTCGACGTACGCCACGTGGTGGATCCGCCAGGCGATCACCCGCGCGATGGCCGACCAGGCCCGCACCATCCGTATCCCGGTGCACATGGTCGAGGTCATCAACAAGCTCGGCCGTATACAGCGCGAACTCCTGCAGGACCTCGGCCGCGAGCCGACGCCCGAGGAGCTCGCCAAGGAGATGGACATCTCCCCGGAGAAGGTCCTGGAGATCCAGCAGTACGCGCGTGAGCCGATCTCGCTCGACCAGACCATCGGCGACGAGGGCGACTCGCAGCTCGGTGACTTCATCGAGGACTCCGAAGCGGTCGTCGCGGTCGACGCGGTGTCGTTCACGCTGCTGCAGGACCAGCTCCAGTCGGTGCTGCAGACGCTGTCCGAGCGCGAGGCGGGCGTCGTCCGGCTGCGGTTCGGCCTCACCGACGGCCAGCCGCGCACGCTCGACGAGATCGGCCAGGTGTACGGGGTGACCCGGGAACGCATCCGGCAGATCGAGTCGAAGACGATGTCGAAGCTGCGTCACCCGTCGCGGTCGCAGGTGCTGCGCGACTACCTCGACTGATTTCCCCTACGGGCAAAGGGAACCCCGCCGCCACGCGAGTGGTGGCGGGGTTCTCCCGTTTCCGGGAACGTGGAGACGACATCGTCGATTCCCGCGAGGAGCCTTGATGAAGATCGGTATCGGCCTGCCGAACCAGGTCCGCGACGTCCGTCCCACGGTCATCCCCGAATGGGCCGACCGCGCCGAAGAGGCCGGGTTCTCGACACTCGGCACGGTCGGCCGGATCGCCTATCCGGGCGTGATGGACACCGTCGCGCTCGCCGCCGCGGCCGGGGCGACCCGCCGGATCGGCCTGCTCAGCAATGTCCTGCTCGGCACGGTGTGGCCGCCGGTGCTGCTGGCGAAGGAGGTCGCCGGGATCGACGGCGTTTCCGGCGGACGGCTCTCGCTCGGCATCGGCATCGGCGGGCGCGAGGACGACTTCGTCACCGGCGGCCTCGGCCCGAAGGGGCTCGGCAAGCGGATCGACGCCGACCTCGAGGTCTACCGGAACGTGTGGCGCGGTGAGCCGGTCGGGGGCGGCGAAAACGCCGCCGTGCCGCCCGGAACGCGCGAAGTTCCGTTGCTGTTCGGCGGTTTCGCGCCGGCGGCGCTCGCGCGGATGGCGAAGTGGGGCCAGGGCTACGTCGGGGGTTCGATGCCGCCGGAGATGGTGGCCGAATCGTTCGAGCACGCCCGCGCCGCGTGGCGGGAGGCCGGGCGCGAGGGCGAGCCACGGCTCGTCGCGATCACCTATTTCGCGCTGGGCGAGCCCGACACGGGCCGCGGGAAGGTCCGGGACTACTACAGCAACATGGGCGACATGGCCGACTTCATCGCCTCCGGCGTACGGACGACACCGGAAGAGGTGCGGGACGCGGTGAAGGCGTTCGGCGACATCGGCGCCGACGAGCTGATCTTCAACCCCGCCACCGAAAATCTCGACGACCTCGCCCGCCTCGCCGACCTCGTGCTCTAAGACTCCCGAACCCGGCTGCCGCGAATGTGGCACTCAAGCGCCTGAGTGTGGAACTCGACCGCTTGAGTGTGGGTCTAGCCCACGCACGGGGGGGCCCACCCCCACGGGGCCCGGGTGCGCGGTGGCGGGGCCGGGGGGGGGGTGCAGGGGGGGGCGGGGGGGGT
>NZ_JBHYIQ010000069.1:13089-21759 GCF_042739895.1 Amycolatopsis sp. NPDC059021 | reverse complement strand
CCCCCCACACCCCCCCCCCCCCCCCACCCCCGAGATCGGACCTTGTCTGGTGGGCTGGGTTTTGTTTATAAGACACAGTATTGTGGCACTCAAGCGCCTGTGTGTGGAACTCGACCGCTTGAGTGTGGGACTCGCCAACGCACGGCGAGTCCCACACCCACGGGCCCGAGTTCCACGTTCGCGGGCCCGAGTTCGACGTTCAGGGGCGGCCGGTGAGTTTGGTCCAGGGGACGTGCACCGTGACGCGTTCCCGTAGCTGTTCGTTGATCAGCCACAGTTCCCCGGTCTTGGGCCAGTACGAAAGGTTCTGGCTGTTGACCGGCGCCTGACCGCTCAGCCGGGACATCGATTCGCCGCCGACGCCGCCGTGCAGGCAGGACGGCAGGTCCACGGGTTTGCCCGCGTTTTCGGGACAGACGCCGGTGAGCACGAAGTAGCCGTTGCGCGACACCGCGCCCTGCACGCCCCACACCGGCGACGAGAAACCCTCCTTCGCGTGGACCAGGCCGTCGGAGCCGGTCACGAGTTTCCCGGTGGCGCGGTCGAACGGCCAGCGCACGACGCGGCCGCCCGATCCGGCCGCGTGTTCGGCCGAAACGAACGAAGAATCGCTGTGGTCCAGCGAAAGCGTCGACAGGCACGGGTTCGTCCCCGACGCCGTGGTGCAACCCTTGCCGTCGGCGTACCAATACGCGCCCACTTGCGGCAGGGCGTAGTCGTAGAACGCGGCGTGGTATTTACCGTCGCCGCCGAGGCCGACGTTGCCCGCGCTGTCGTCCACCTTCCAGAAGTGCGTCGTGTCGAAGACCCGGATCACGCCGCCGCTCGTCGCGACGTAGAGCAGGTTGCCCGACCAGATCATCCCGTGCCCATGTCCGGTCACGACCTGGAAATCGGTGCCGGAGGTGGGTTCCACGAGCAGTACGTGCCGGTAGCCGAGGCCCGAAGCGTCCACAAAGGACAGCCGGACCATGGCGTCCTCCCTGGCGTGCCAGGTCGCGGCGACGACGCGTTTGCCCGCCACCGTCCCAGTTTCCGGGTTCGCGTCGCCGGAACCGGTCACACCCTGCGGGACCCAGTCGTTGGTCTTCTCGTCGTTCGCGTCCTCCCAGCAGAATCCCGCCGGGTTCAGCGCCGCGGCGAGATGCGTGGGGTGACACAGCGGGCGGGCCTTGCGGTTCGCCGTGCTCAGGATCTCCGCCATGCCACGGGGTTTGAGCTGGGCTTGCTTTTCCAGCTCCGCGATCCGGGCACCGTAGTTCTCGAAGGTCTCTCCGGCGGTCAGCCGGAAGCCGTCGACGGTCGCCGCGTTCAGCCGGGGGAAGGCCGCCGCCGCGTTCGCGGCCGGGGTCACCACCGCCAGCAGCACCGCCGCCACCAGGCCGGTCAGAAGTCCACGTCTCATACCCGCCACGGTGCCCCGGCGGCGTACACGTTCGATACAACCGCTCAGGGCACGGCGAGCCCGCGCGAGCGCAGCGATTCCTCGATCCGCAGCCGTTCGAGGTCACGGTCGAGGCCCTCGGGCAGTTCCGCGAGCCGGTGCGGGACCTCGATCTGGCGGCAGGCCTGGTCGAGCAGGGTGTCGTACGCCTGCCGCGCGCCGATCCGCCGGGCCGCGGGCGTGCCGGGCGAGCACCGCGCCAGATCGCGGTGCACCCGGCGCAGGTCCGCCGCGAGCCGTTCGATCGGCGGCCCCGCCGGGACGGGCGGGCGGCGCCGGTCGCGCCACCACCGCAGCAGCCCTGGGACGCGCAGGGCGCACCAGAACAACGCCGAGGGGGCGACGGTGACCACGGCGTAGAGCACCAGAGGCCCGGCAACGCTGCCGGTCGCGGCGGGCATGAACACCATGGTAGCGCCGCGAAAGCGCCCCGGAACCCGGTTCCGCGCGGGTATATTCACCGGGTGCTGACGGACACCTACCGTTACCCGGACACCGGCGACCGCGTCACGGGGACCTTCATCAGCGGGCACGAGCCGTACCCGGGTTACTGGGCGCGCAGCGAGGAACGCGCGCTCGGCCGGCTCGGCGCCGAGCTGTCCGGTGTCCTCGGCCCGCGAAACGACGTGCGCGCGCTCGACGCGGGCTGTGGCGGCGGCAGGCTGCTCGGCTGGCTCTCCCGGTTCGCCGCCACCCTCACCGCGGCCGATCCCGACGCCGAGCGCCTCGCCGAGGCCCGCGCGCTCACCCCGCCACCGGACACGGCGCTGGACTTCGCCGTCGCCCCGGTCGTCGAACTGGACGGGGGTCCGTACGACCTCGTGCTGTGCAGTCACGTGATCCAGCACGTCCCGACCGGCGACGTGACCCCGCTGCTGCGCCGCCTGCACGAGCTGACCACCCCGGGCGCGGTCCTCGTGCTCGCCTACAGCCGCGCGCCGCTGGGCCGGGGCGGGTTCAGCCTGGACAGCGTCGATGACGCGGAGCCCGGCATCGTCCACTCGCGACGCGTCGGACGCGCCGAGTTCGACGAAGCGTTGCGTACCAAGAAAAACACCACGCTCCCGATCCGGCTGCTCGACCCCGCCGACGTCGACAGGGAAGCCGCCGCCGCGGGCTGGCGGACGGCCTGGGAGTGGACCTACCACGTGCTCGACGACCTCGGCCCGGCCGATCGGCACATCGACCGCGACGAGCTGGTCAACGCGTCCCCGCCGCTGCGCCGTCACCTCGGCCGCGACCAGCTCGCCGTGCTGCGGCGCACCGCCCGATGAGCCGCGGCCCGGCGCTGCTGCTGTCGTTCGCCTGGGCCGTCCCGCTGGAGAAGGACGAGGCCGCGCGGATCTTCGACGACGGCGCCTCCCGCGGCCTGCTCGCCCCGCTCTCCGGCGCGCTGCACGACGAATGGACCGCCGCCGAACGATTCCTCGCCACCTACAGCGAGGAGCCGGACCGCAGGCTGCTGTGCGCGCCGGGCGACGGCGAAGCGCTGTCCATCGCGGTCGGCCCGCACCCGCTCCCCTGCCGCACCGTGGTCACCTGGCATCCGGCCTACCACGCGATGACGTTCGTGTTCACCACCACCGTGCGGGCGCCGGAGCGCGACGCGCCCGCCGCCGACGTCGACCTCGCCATCGCGCTGCTGCAGAGCCTCCAGGGCCGGACCGCGCTGGGCGATCAGGGACTCTATGGCTGCTATCGCGGCGAGAAACAGCCCTCGCTGCTCGCCGCGGTGACCAAGGCGTTCGACGAACTCACCACCAGCTGCGAAACGGACGGCTTGCGGCGCAAGGGCTGGTGCGTCGAGCTGCGGGGCTACGACGGCCGTCCGCCCGCGCCGGTCGTCGCCGCCGATCCCCGGCCGTACTACGGGCTCGCCACGAGCGACGAGGGCTGGCGGTTCGTGCCCCGCGAGGTCGCGCGTGACGCGCTCGGGCCGTCGTGGGGCACCCGATCGTTCGTCGCCGCGTACGCGATGGCGACCGGGATCGTCTGCCTCAACAGCAAGGACGACGAGTACATCGATCACCAGCGGGAACTCGCGGTCCGCCGGTTCGGCGAACCGGAACCGTACTTCGGCATCGACAGCTCGGTCGCCGGCCTCGACCACGGGATGCTGTTCGTGCTGGAGCGGGTGCTGATCCGGATGGCGCTGGCCGACCAGTGGCTGCGCCGCGCGCAGCGCGCCCACGCCGAGGGCGGGGACCCGGCGAGCCGCACCCGCCTGCTGCGCGGCTCGCTCGACGACATCCTCGAAATGCTCAACTCGGTGCTGCCCGCGGAGGTCGACTCCCTGGAACGGCGGCTGGTGACCAGCATGGGCGTCGAACGGATCATCCGGCAGCTCGACCGGCAGGCACAGGCGATGGACGAGGAGACGCGGTACTCCTACGAGAACACCGTGAGCGCCCGCGTCACCCGGCTGACCAGGGTGACGGTCCTGCTGACCGTGGTCACGATCGTGCTCGGCGTGCTGCAGGTCCTCGTCTCGATGTGAGGCTCATCCCGAGTTGCGCCGCTTGCGCCCCCGTTCGGCGAACAGCAGCGCCGCGCCCGCCAGCGCCATGACGACGCTCGCCGCGATGTGCAGTTCCGGCGGCAGCAGGTGCAGTTGCACGAACCAGCTCCGCGAGGACGCGTCGGCGAGGCGGTTGATGAGCCCGCCGACGCCCTGGACGACGAGCAGGATCCCGAGCAGTTCGATCATCGGTTCACCCTTTCCGGTGTGGTTGCGGTGCGCTCGCCGAAGATCTCCTGCCAGAGCGGGCCGGTGGCGAACCAGATCGCGGTGAGGACGCCCAGCCTCGGCAGCCAGCCCCACAGCGGCGCGACCTGCTCCGGCGTCCCGATCACCAGGATCGCGGCGAGCAGCAGCACGGCCGCGATCGCGCTGGCCAGTACGCATTTGCCCCACTCACGCCATTCCTTGCGGGCCCGCTCCCGGCCCGCCGGCTTGGGCGGGGGCGGCGGGCCGCCGGCGAACCGGTGCGCGAAGCGGACGTCGGCCCAGCGGATCATGCCGGGCCCGAACACCACGCTGAAGCCGAGGTACACCGCGGCGAGGCCATGCACGAAGTTGGCCTTCGCCCCGCCCGCCAGGTCGACGACGGTCAGCACGAGCACGACGACGTCGATCACCGGCGTCATGGCCAGCAGCACGCCGCCGGTCCGCTTGAGCCGCAGTGGATAGCGCGCGACGAGCCCGGCCACGATGAACACCCAGAAGGCGATCTCGCCCGCGGCGATCACCGCGGCCATGGGGTTGTCCGCGAAGAATTTCCCGATGTCGTTCACCGCTCCAGCCTCACCCGCGCGCCCCGGTCCGCGCGTCGGCGGAGGGCACGAGATCGCCGTCATCAGTTCGTAGGACGCGGGCGCCGCGCGGATGTGCTGGGATGGTGGTGTGCCCCTGCGAGCCCTCCCCCGGTTACGGACCCTGCCGGTGTGGCAGCAGGACACCGTCATCGCACTGGGCACCTGGCTGATCGGCCTGCTGGTCTACGTCGCCGGGATCCACCAGCTGCTGGGCGGCGCCGACAGGAATCCCTTGTGGATCCGGCTGGCCGAGCTGACCGTCCTCTGTGGTCTGGAGCTCCTGCGCCGCTGGGTTCCCGGCGGGCTACTGCTCGCCTGCGGCGTACTCGCGGCGGACATCACGCTCGGGCCGTCGCTGCCGGTGCTCATCGTCTTCACCGACTTCCTGTACGCCGCCACGCTGTACGGCTCGCGGCGGACGAGCCGGGTCATGATCGGCATCGCGGTCGCGGCCACGGCCGCGGTGGTCGTCGCGGTGGCCGCGCTGTCGGCGCAGTGGCGGCAGGCGGTGCTCGCGGCGCTGGGCTGCCTGCCTTTCCTGATCACCCCGGTGTGGTGGGCGGCCAACGTCCGTCAGCAGCGCGACATCGCCGACACGGAGCGGGCGAACGGCGAGCAGCTGGCGAAGATCGCCGAACTGGACCGTCAGGCCGCGGTCGGGGCGGAGCGCGCGCGGATGGCGCGGGATCTGCACGACGTCGTCGCCGGGCACCTCTCGGCCATCGCGATCCAGTCCGAGGCCGTGCTGTCCAGCTCGGGCACCAACCCGGCGCTGGCCCGCGGTGTGCTGGAATCGGTGCGGGAGAACAGTGTCAGCGCGCTGGAGGAGATGCGGGCGATGATCGGCCTGCTGCGCTCGGCACAGGGCGACGCGGAGATGGAGACCACCGCGCCGCCGCGGCTGGCCGAACTGTCCAAACTGGTCGAATCGGCGCGGGCGAGCGGGCTGCGCGTCGAGGTACGCTCCACAATGGACGGACAAGGGCTGCCCGCCGCGGTCGATCTCACCGCGTACCGGATCGCGCAGGAGGCGCTGACCAACGCCGTCAAGCACGCGCCGGGCGGCCGGGTCGTCCTGGACATCCGGCGCGACGGCGACGTCCTGACCGTCGAGGTGAGCAACGGGCTGCGGCGAGGCGAACCCGCCGCCGACGGGGCCGGGCTGGGCCTGCTGAACATGCGCGAGCGCGCGGCGGCGGTCGGTGGCACGCTGAGCGCGGGGCCGTCCGGCACGGACTGGCTGGTGCGCGCCGAGTTACCGGTGGAGGGTTGAGTGACGGTCCGGGTTCTGGTGGCCGACGACCACGGGGCGATCCGGGCGGGGCTGATGCTCATGCTCGGCAACGATCCGGAGATCGAGGTCGTCGGCGAGGCGGCGGACGGCGCCGCCGCGGTGCGGCAGGCCAGGGCGCTGCGCCCCGACGTCGTGCTGATGGACGTGCGGATGCCGGGCACCGACGGCATCGCCGCCACCCGGCAGGTGATCGCCGAGAACCTGGGCGAGGTCCTCGTGCTCACCACTTTCGACCTCGACGAGTACGTGCACGCCGCGCTCCGCGCCGGGGCGGCGGGGTTCCTGCTCAAATCGGTCGAAGCGGCCCGGCTGATCGAGGCCGTCAAGCTCGTCGCCGCCGGGGAGGGCGTCCTGGCCCCGCAGGTGACCCGCAAGCTGATCGCGGCGTTCGCGGCGAACAGCCGGGAACCCGCGCCCGTGCCGAGCGGTCTCGACGAGCTGACCGACCGCGAACGCGAGGTGCTGGGCTGTCTCGGCGCCGGCCTCTCCAACGCCCAGATCGGCTCCCGCCTGCACATCGGCGAGACCACCGTCAAGACCCACGTCTCCCGCGTGCTGACCAAACTCGGCCTGCGCTCCCGCGTCCAGGCCGCCATCCTCGCCCAGGAAAACGGCGTCCCCGCCCCCTGATCACGCGAGATCTCCGCCTGATCACGCGAGTTCCGTCCCTGATCACGCGAGTTCCGCGCCGGATCACCCCGAACGGCCGATCTGCACGGGCCCGTGCGATCTTCTAACGTCGTCGCATGAGTGTGCGGCGGACTTTGGACGTGGACGAGGTTCTCGGCAGGCAGGACTCGGGCGAGCTGAAGCGGCGGTTGCGGGGCCGGGATCTGATCGGCTTCGGCGTCGGGATCATCATCGGGACCGGCATCTTCACCCTCGCCGGTGTCCAGGCCAAGACACACGCCGGCCCGTCGGTGACGTTGTCGTTCGTGCTCGGCGCGGTGGTCGCCGGGCTCGCGGCGCTGTGCTACGCCGAACTGGCCTCCAGCGTCCCGACCGCCGGGAGCGCCTACACCTACGCCTTCGCCACGCTCGGCGAGGTGTTCGCCTGGATCATCGGCTGGGATCTGCTGCTGGAGTTCGCGCTCGGCGCGGCCGTGGTGTCCCGTGGCTGGTCGGGGTACCTGGCGAACCTGCTGGGGCTGTCCCCCGAGCTGTTCGGCGAGAAGGCGACGGTGAACATCGGCGCGGTGCTGATCATCGCCGTGCTGACGGTGGTCGCGGTGATCGGCATCAAGCAGTCGGCCTGGCTGACGAACCTGCTCGTCGTGGTCAAGGTCGCGGTCTGCGTGCTGATCCTGGTGGTCGGCGTGTTCTTCGTGCGCTCGGCGAACCTCACCCCGTTCATCCCGCCGTCGGAACCCGCCGAGGCCGGGACGAGCGCGCTGCACCAGCCCGTGGTGCAGGCGGCGCTGGGGCTGAGCCCGTCGTTGTACGGCGTCGCCGGGATGCTCACCGCCGCCGCGGTGGTGTTCTTCGCCTACACCGGGTTCGAGGCGCTGGCGAACCTCGGCGAGGAAACCGTGAACCCGCGAAAGGATCTCCGGGTCGGCATCCTCGGCGCGCTCGGCGTCTGCGCGATCCTCTACATCGGGGTGTCGATCGTGCTCACCGGCATGGTGCCGTTCACCGACATCGACACCGGCGCGCCGCTGGCGGACGCGTTCGACCGCGTCGGCCAGCACTGGGTCGGCGCGCTGATCTCGCTCGGCGCGGTCACCGGGCTGACGTCGGTGATGATGGTCGAACTCGTCACCATCGGGCGGATCGGCTTCGCGATGGGCCGCGACGGGCTGCTGCCCCGCAAACTCGGCACGACACATCCGAAGTGGGGCACACCGCACCGGATGACGATCGGCGGCGCGGTGCTCATCGCGCTGCTGGCCGCGTTCGTGCCGATCTCGGAACTGGCCGACATGGTCAGCATCGGCGCGCTGTCCGCGATGATCATCGTCGCCGTCGCGGTGCCGGTCCTGCGCCGCCGCCGTCCCGAACTGCCGCGCCCGTTCACCGTGCCGTTCTCACCGGTGCTGCCGGTCGTGGCCGCGCTCGCCTGCTTCTACCTGATGCTGAACCTGGACGTGCTCACCTGGGTCCGGTTCGCGGTGTGGCTGGCGGCCGGCCTGCTCATCTACTTCACCTACGGCCGCAAGCACTCCCGGCTGAACTCGCCGCGCGACTGAACGGTCAGGAGTCCCAGAAGCGCGGGGTGAGGCGGGCGACGTCGACGGCGGCGCCCGCCACGAGCGCCTGGTCGGAGTCGGCGACGAGCAGCACGCCGGACGGGCCGCTCCGCAGCGCCGCGGTCACCCACTCCAGCGGCTGGTCGTGCACTCCGTTGTCACCCAAGGAAGGGTAAGTGTCCACAACGGACACCAGGGTCCCCTCGGCGCCGATCCGGATCCCGGCGAGCAGCACGAAGTGCCGGGCCGCCGGGCGCCAGCGCGCTGTCCACAGTGGAGGGACGCCGGTGTCGAGATAGTCGAGCAGTGCCCGTTCCGGGGTGTCGTCGGGGCGCCCCCGGCCCCCCCCCCCCCCGGCCCCGCGCCCCACCCCCCCCCGGCCCCCCCCCCGCCCCACCCCCCCCCACCGCCCGCGCCGGGCGCGCGAC
>NZ_JBHYIQ010000069.1:0-13079 GCF_042739895.1 Amycolatopsis sp. NPDC059021 | reverse complement strand
CGCGGCCCGGGGGCGCCCGCGCGGCTTCCCCTGGGGGGCGGGGGGGGGTGGCCCATACCGCGCCGGGGGGCGGGGGGGGGGGGGGGGGGGGCCCCCCCGGGGCGCGCGGGGGGGGGCCCCACGACAGCCACGCGCGGCAGTTCCCACAGCGAGACCAGCAGATCGAACAGCGCGTCCGTGGTCCACTCCCCGGTCACGGGAACGCTGACGAGGCGCGCGCCGGACAGCTCGTCGATCGCCGCGGCCAGCCCGGCCGCCGAGGTGCCCGCGGCGGCGGGATCGGGGGTTTCCGGGATGGCGAGCCGGAAATCCACGCGCGGCGCGCTGCCCGGCGGGGCCTGCGCGGGACCGCGGACCGTCCCGGCCGCGCGGGCGACCTCGTCCTGGTCAGCCACGTCGATCCCCGCGGCACGCAGCGCGGTGAGCGCCACGAAGGCCGCGTCGAGGCCGTCCTTCTGCGGCAGCTCGGCCCGCGCCTCGGCGGCCAGCCGGGCCCCGCCGGGCAGCCAGCGCACGTCGGACAGGTCGGTGTGGCCGCCGTCGACTCCCGAGTACATCAGAAGTCGTTCCCCCTTCAGCCTTTGTTCGTCAGTACCGCCACAGATGGGCGGCGATGATCTCGTCCGCGGACTTCCCCTCCGCCCACGCCGCGTCGGAGGCCCGCACCGCGCGGAACGCGCCGAGCAGTTCGTCGCCGAGCACCCCGGCCACCCTCGACGATGCCAGAAGCGCGGCGTCCTGCGCGGCCGGGTCCTCCGGAAGCCTTGCCACACCGCGGGTTTCGCGTTCCCCCGCGCTCCAGGTCCCCGGGTCCTGTGCGATCGGCTCGGGCGGGACGACGCCGTCGGCGATCCCGGCCATCCCCGCCGCCAGGACGACCGCGAGGGCGAGGTACGGATTGGCCGAGGCGTCGGACGTCTTCAGCTCGACGTTGGCGTGATCGGTGCCGAGCAGGGACGAGCCGGGGACGTACCGAAGCGGCGCTTCCCGGTTCTCCACGCCCCAGAAGGCGTACGCGCCGGCGAAGAACCCCGGGCGCAGCCGCATCGTGGACGGCACGCTCGGCGCGGTGATCGCCGTCAGCGCGGGCAGATCCCGCAGCAGGCCCCCGAGGTAGGCGGCGCCGTCCTCGCCGGGAAGGCCTTCGCCCGCCAGGAGATTCCGGCCCTTGCGGCGTACCGAGGTGTGCAGATGCCAGCCGTTGCCCGCGGTGCCGGACCCGATCATCGGGGCGAAGCTGACCACGAGCCCGTGGGCGTGCGCGGCCGCGTGGATGGTCTGGCGGGCGAGCAGCTGGTCGTCGGCCGCCGACACCGGATCCGTGACGCCGAGGGAAAGTTCCAGCTGTGCGAGGCCGTATTCGGCGTGCAGCTGGCCGATCCGCAGGCCGTTGGCGTCGAAGTCGTGCAGCAGCCCGGCGACGAACTCGTCGAGGCCGATCAGCGCGTGCGGGCTGTAGGCGGGCCCGGGATGGCCCGGCGCCGACACGATGTCCGCGCTCCCCGCCGGGGCGACGGCGAACTCCATCTCGTACCCGGCGCGGAATTCGAGGCCCCGGCGATCGGCCTCGGCCACCTGGCGTTCGAGGACTCCTCGCTGGCAGTACGGCCACGGTGACCCGTCCGCAGCGAGCTGGCGGCCCGGCGCCCAGGCCAGCGCGGGCTGTCCCGCGAGCCGCCGCAACCGGTCGATGACGGGCACGAGCCGGATGTCGCCGGACGGCGTGGCGAGGCCGCTGTGACCGTAGGTGATCGCGTCGTGGCTGTCGAAGACGGCGAACAGCGACGTGGTCCCGACACCGCGGGTCGCCGCGTCGGCGAGGCCGGTGATCGGCACGATCCGGGACCGCGGGATGCCGTTGTTGTCCGCCCAGGCGACATGGACCCCGCTCACCCCCGCGGCGGCCAGATCCTTGGCCGCGGCCGACGCCGCCTTCGTCATCCGGCCAGTATCGTCGCTCGGCGCGATCACGGCTATCGCTAACCGGGAGGTTCCTGCGCCGGCTCCTTCGCCGTCTCCCGCCCGCGCAGCGCGACCCCCGCCACGACGGCCAGCGTGCCGAGTGCCTCGAGGAGACCGGGCACCTGGCCGAGCACCACGAACCCGGTCACCCCGGCCGTGACCGGCAGCAAGGCCAGCAGCAACGCGAACCGGGCCCGCCCGGCCCGCCGCAGCACGACCTGGTCGAGCGCGTAGGGCACCACCGTCGAAAGCACGCCCACCCCGATGCCGAGAACCAGCAGACGTGGCGAAGACCACACCTCGCCGGTGCCGAGCGCCAAGGGGCAGAGCAGGACCGTGGCGATCACGAACCCGATCGCGAGCCCGTCGATCCCCGCGCCCGCCGCCGCGACCCGCTTGCCGAGCACGATGTAGGCCGCCCAGGCCGCCGCGGCGCCCAGCGCGAACACCACCCCCAGCGCGGCGCCCTCCAGCCGCACGTCGGCGATCGCGACCACCCCGGCGGCCACCAGCGCCACCGCGAGGAAGTCACGCACGGTGCGCGAGCCGAACGCCGCGACCGCGACCGGCCCGGCGAACTCCAGCGCGACCGCGGTGCCCAGCGGCAGCCGCGCGATCGCCTCGTAGAACAGCACGTTCATCCCGGCCGTGACCACGCCGAACGTGGCCGCGAGCAGCAGCGGACGTCCCCGCCAGGCCGAAGCGGGCGGACGGCGCCAGGCGATCAGCACGACGGCCGCCCCGAGACAGCGCAGCCAGGCCACCCCGGCGGGCGTCGCATGTCCGAAAAGTCCGACTGCGATGGCCGCTCCGGCGTACATCGAAATTCCGCTGAGAACGAACAAGATCGGGGCGGGAATCGCCCCGAGGCGTTTTGCCGAGATCACCGAAGCCACTCCCGCATGGTGCCTGACCACGCGAAACACCCTCCGGCGGGGCCGCAACTCCTGTGCTGCCGGATTCCGCTACGGCATCCGGGGTAATTCGGCGTGACACAGCTCCCACCGGCGCGGGAACACTTGCGGGCCCCGAAACGTCTGCAAGAGTGGAAGCACGAACACAACGGAGCCGGCGCGATCCTCGCACCGGAGTCACCACCGGAGTGGGCGTAGCTGGATCGAGGGCATCGGGCCACCGATGCCGGGACGGAGGGAGACCCCCATGACAACGCCGACGCTCACCCGCCCCGAATTGACCGCCGCCGACCGTTGCGACCGGTGCGGAGCCGCGGCACAGGTACGTGCCGTCCTCTCCACCGGTGGCGAGCTGCTCTTCTGCGGCCACCACGCCCGCGAGCACGAGTCCAAGCTCAAGGAACTCGCTGCCGAGATCATCCGGTAGTCCCCGGGCCCCACGATCCGTTCGAGGGCGGCAGGCGCGCGAGCGCCCGCCGCCCTCCTTCTTTTCCGTGCTGAAGGGCGTGTGCTGAAGGGCACCTTCACCGCGTCCCGGTCGTCGCGAATGGACCATCGACCCGTCACGGGCCTGTCCGGAACGACGCGTACAGGACGCTCAACGCCCCCAACGAGGCGTTCGGGACATGGCATCTCCCGGCACACCGCCTCACCAGCCCCAGCTACACCACCTGCACCCCCGCCGCACTCGGCTTGCCCGCCGTGAGCTGAAGGGCGCTATCAGTGCGGTGGATGTGCTGAAGGGCGCTTTCAGTGCGTCGGACGCGATGAAGGGCACCTTCAGCACATCCCGGCGTCGCGAAAGGGCCGTTCGCGCTCCCGCCGCCCCGCAGAGGTCCCCAACGACGCGTTCGGGACGTTGAGCGTCCTGAACGACGCGTTCGGGACATGACGTGCGGTGCGTTCGGGACATGACGTGCGGTGCGTTCGGGACATGACGTGCGGTGCGTTCGGGACATGACGTGCGGTGCCAAGCCCCCTCCCCGCACCGAGGGACGCCTTCGGTGCGTTCAGTGCGGCAGGGGCGTCCCTCGGTGATGACCGCGCCGCTCAGACCCGGTCCAGAGCCGATTCGAAGGCGACTTCGGCGGCGCCGAGCAGTTTGACGTCGGCGCCCAGCGCCGAGCCGACGATCCGCGTCCCGCCGACGGCCCGGCTCACCAGGCTGCGCCGCCGCACGTCGGCGGCCACCGCGCGGACGATCTCCTCCGGCAGCACGGTCAGCAGGTCTCCGAGCACCACCAGCTGCGGGCCGAGCAGGTTCACCACGTTGACCAGGCCCAGGGTGAGCCATTCGACGAACTCCCCGAGCCGCCGCGCCGCCTCCGACGGGTCCCGTCCCAGCTCCCGCAGTTCGAACAGGATGGCCCCGCGCGGGGTGTCCTCGGGCAGGCCCAGCGCGCGGCACAGCGCGGCTTCGCCGACCTCGGTCTCCCAGCAGCCGCTGCTGCCGCAGTAACAGGCCCGCCCGCCGGGCCGGACCACCATGTGGCCGACCTCACCGACGTACCCCGCACCACCGCGCAGCGAGGAGCCCTCGGCGATGACGCCGCCGCCGACCCCGACGTCCGCCGAGATGTACACCGCGTCCGACGAGCCCCGCGCGGCGCCGCGCAGATGCTCGGCGACCGCGCCGAGTTCGGCGTCGTTGCCGACCAGGATCGGGATCCGCAGCACGCTGCCGAGCCGCTCCCCCAGCGCGACGTCGGTCCAGCGCAGGTTGGGCGCCTCGTGCACGTGGCCGTCCGAGCGGCGGACGACGCCGGGCACCGACACCCCGGCCGCGACCGGGGACACGCCGAGGTCCCCGGCGAGCATGGCCGTGGATTCGAGGACGTGCGTGATGACCTCGTCGGGCTCGCGCATGCGGCCGCGCAGGTTCCAGCTGTTGCGACCGAGGATCTGCCCGCCGAGCCCGACCAGCGCGATGGCGACGTGCTCGACCTGGAGGTCCACCGCGAGCACCACCGCCGCGTGCGGCTGCGGCAGGACGAGCAGCGAGGGACGGCCCGCTCCCCGCCCCGGCCGCGGCACCCGCTCCTCGACGACGCCGGCCTCGGCCAGCCCGTCGACGAGGGTCTTGATGGTGCTCCGGTTGAGCCCGAGTTCCGCGGCCAGCGTCGCCCGTGTGCTCGGCCCGCTGACGTGCAGCAGCCGCAGCAGCGTCGTGCGGTTGTGCCTGCGCACCTCGTCGGGTCGAGCAACGGGCGTGCTGGTCACGGGGTCATCTTTCCACGCGGCGTGTCACCGCGCCGACACCGCCGCGCGACGGCGGGACAAGGCGTCCACTGTGGCCGCGAGCAGCAGCACCAGCCCGGTGATGATGTTCTGCACCGCCACCGGCTGCTTGAGCAGGCCGAGCCCGTTCGCGACGACGGCCAGCACCATGCCGCCGATCACCGCGTCGAAGAGCCTGCCCTTGCCGCCGAACAGCGAGGTCCCGCCGATCACCGCGCCGCCCACCGCGAACAGCAGGGTGTTCAGCCCACCGGCCTGCGGGTCCACCGAACCGACCTTCGACGAGTAGACGATCGCGCCGATCGCGGCGACGGTGGAGCAGATCACGAACACGCTCGCGCGGATCTTGTCCACGTTGATCCCCGCGCGCCGGGCGGCCTCGCGGTTGCCGCCGACGGCGTAGATGTGCCTGCCGTAGCGGGTCCGGTTGAGCACGTAGGTCCCGATCGTCAGCAGCACCAGCACGATCGGCACCACGTACGGCACGCCCTGGATGACGACGTTCGAGTTCGCCGCGCGGTTGAGCGTGAACAGATAGGTCGACACCGCGGCGATCACCGCCACCGCGCCGACCTTGGCCAGCGCGAGCGGGGTCGGCTGGACGACGAGTCCGCGCTTGAGCCGGGAGAAATGCCTGCCGAGCGTCACCCCGGCGAAGCCGCCGGCCCCCACGATCGCCAGCGCCCAGCTGCCCGCGATGGACAGATTCCCGTTGGCCACCTTGTTGAGCACGTCGGAGTTGCTGATGTTCAGCGTGCCGCCCTCGCCGATGAACTGCAGGATCACGCCCTGCCACACGATGAACAGCGCGAGCGTCACCACGAACGACGGCATGCCGATCTTCGACACCAGGAACCCGGTGATACAGCCGATCGCGGCACCGACGCAGATCGCGAACAGCATCTCGATCCACGGGTTCGCGGTGACCCCGGACAGCACGATCGCCAGTGCCACAAGAGAAAGCGCCGCGCCCGCCCAGATCCGCAGGAACAGCGCGAGCAGCGCGGCCACCGCGAGAATGGCGACGAAGATGAAGAACACCGTGCTGCCCAGCGAACCGAGCAGGTTGCCGTTGCGCACGAAATGCAGTGCCATCACGGATCCGGCGACGCCGGAGGCGGTGCCCGCGGACAGGTCGATCTCGCCGAGCAGCAGGACGTAGACGATGCCCATCGCGATGATCGTCTGCCCCGCGCCCTGGGCGAGCAGGTTCGCGATGTTGTTGAGAGTGAAGAAAAAGTCCGACAGCGCGGAGAACAGGATCACCAGCACGACCAGGCCGAGCAACGCGGGCAGCGAGCCCAGCTGGCCTGCCTTCAGCCGGGAGAAGTAGTCGCGGATCGCCTCCGAGGTCGACATCGATGTCGTGTCGATGCCGAAGTCGGTGATCGCCGCGGACGGCGAGAGCTTGTCGGCGAGCTTGGGCTCGTCCGCCGCCAGTTTCTGGGGTGTCTCAGTCATTTCCGGTTCTTTCTTCCCGCTCACAGGACCGCGGCTTCGGGCCGGGCGAGGCCGAGTTCGCCGGAGCGCCCGGCGGTGATGAGCTCCACGACCTGGCCGTGGGTGACGTCCTTGGTGTGCACCTCGGCGACGAGCCTGCCGAGGTAGAGCACCGCGATGCGGTCGGCCACCTCGAACACGTCGGCCATGTTGTGGCTGATCAGCACGACGCCGAGGCCCTGCTCGGCGAGCCTGCGGACCAGGTCGAGCACCTGCCGGGTCTGCGCGACGCCGAGCGCGGCGGTCGGCTCGTCCAGCAGGACGACCTTCGAGTCCCACAGCACGGACTTGGCGATCGCGACGGTCTGCCGCTGCCCGCCGGACAGCGCGGAAACGGGCGTGCGCACCGACTTCACCGTGCGGACCGACAGCGACGCCAGCGTTTCGCGGGCGGCCTTCTCCATGCTCGCCTCGTCGAGCAGCCACCGGCTGCCGCGTTCCCTGCCGAGGAACATGTTCTGCACGATGTCGAGGTTGTCGGCCAGCGCGAGGTCCTGGTACACGACCTCGATGCCGAGCGCGGCGGCGTCGCGCGGGCCGTGGATGTGCACCGGTTCGCCGTGGAAGCGCACGGTTCCCGAGTCGGTGCCGTGGATCCCGGCGATGCATTTGACCAAAGTGGACTTTCCGGCGCCGTTGTCGCCGACCAGCGCGGTGACCTCACCGGCCCGGACGTTGAAGTCGACGTCGTGCAGGACGTGGACCGGCCCGAAACTCTTGTTCACCTGGTGCAGTTCGAGGATGGGTTCGCTCATCGTTGTCTTCTCTGACTCTCCGGCGTGGTGACCGGGCCGGGACACGCGGTCGGGGCACGCGTCCCGGCCCGGCTGTCTGCGGGGGACTTTTCCGGCCTAGGAGATGCCGAGCTGGGCGCACGCCGCGGCGAGGTCGCCCGCGCACACCTCGGACGCCTTGACGTAGCCCTGGCTGACGACGTCCTTCACGCCGTCCTTGGTGGTCAGCCTCGGCTGCAGCAGCACCGACTTGACCTGGCGGTTGCCCTTCGGGTCGTTGCTCTTGCCGGTGGCGATGGCGTCGGCGGCGGCCTTGTCGCCCTTGGCCAGCGCGGTGACGAGCTTGGCGGTGGCCTCGGCCTCTTCCTTGATCGGCTTGAAGACCGTCATGTACTGGTCGCCGCGCAGGATGGCGCGGAGGCCGTCCGCGGTGGCGTCCTGACCGGTGACCGGGACCTTGCCGTTGAGACCGACCTTCTTCAGCACCGTGATCACCGCGCCGGCGAGGCCGTCGTTCGCCGCGACGACGCCGTCGACCTTGCCGTTGTTGCCGGTGAGGATCTGCTCGAAGACCTGGCCGCCCTTCTGGTTGTTCCAGTCTTCGATCGCCTGCGACTGCACCAGTTTCAGGTCGTTGCTGTCGTACTTCGGCTGCAGCACGCTCTTCTGGCCGTTGGCGAACAGCGTGGCGTTGTTGTCGGTCGGGGCGCCCTCGATCTGGATGACCTGCGCGCCCTTCTTGTCCTTCAGCGCGTCGGCCAGGCCCTGGCCCTGCAGCGCGCCGACCTTCTCGTTGTCGAACGAGACGTAGTAGTCCGAGCTGCCGCCGAGGTTGAGCCGGTCGTAGTCGATCGTCGGGATGCCCGCGTTCTGCGCCTTCTTGGCGACCGCGGCGCCGAGTTCGCCGTTGATCGCGGCGATGACGAGCACCTTGACGTTCTGGGCGATCATGCCGTCGGCGAGCGTCGTGAACTTCTGGACGTCGCCCTGCGCGTTCTGCACGTCGACGTCGAAACCCTGTGCCTTGAGCGCCTCGGTGAGCATCGGCTTGTCGAAGGCTTCCCACCGCGCGGAGGTCGCGGTCTCGGGCAGGATGACCCCGATCTTCCCGTTCGCGCCGCCCGAGGACGGGGCGGACACGGTGGAACTGCCCGAGCCCGAAGGGGCGGCACTGTTGGCGCCGCAGGCGGTCAGCACCAGCGCGGAAGCCGCCGTGGCGGCGAAGAGGGTTAGGGTTCTGCTGCGCATCCTCGTTCGTTCTCCGATCCTGCTCGCGGGGCGGCGGTCCGGAGATGGCCGGCGCACCGTCGCGCATATGTTGTGGCCGACAACATATGTCGCTGACCGGCGTCGCGGAAGATGGCTGGATCGATTAAGTAGCCGAGAACGGACACGGTTTGGCAACGCGTCCGGAACCGCGACCAGGCAGGCAACGATGTGATCGCTACCACGAACGGAGCGTGACGATCCGTTCCTCGAGCTGCTCGACGGTGGCCATCGCGGTGGGCGGGCCGCCGCACACCCGGCGGAGCTCGTTGTGGATCGCACCGTGCGGTTTCTTCGTGCGGTGGTGGTACATCCCGACCAGCGCGTTGAGTTCCTTGCGCAGCGCGCCGAGGCGCTCGCTCACCGTCTGCCGGACGGGGGGCGCGGCGGGCTGCTCGGCTTCCTTCGGCTTGCGGCGCTTCTCGTCCGCGAGCTGTTCCTCCTGGCGCTTGCGCAGCAGCGCGCGCACCTGGTCCGGCTCCAGCAGCCCGGGGAGGCCGAGGTACTCCTGCTCCTCGTCGGAGCCGGAGAACACCGCGGTGCCGAACGAGTTGCCGTCGTAGATGACCTGGTCAAGCTCGGCCGAGGCGCCCAGCGAGGTGAACGCCTTCTCCTCCTCGCCCGGCTCGTCCTCGGTGCGGTTGGCCTGGGCGAGCAGTTCGTCGTCCCAGCCCTCCTTCTCACGATGCGGCTTGCCCAGCACGTGGTCACGCTGTGCTTCCAGCTCGCTCGCCAGCTCCAGCAGCACCGGGACGCTGGGCAGGAAGATGCTCGCCGTCTCGCCCTTCTTGCGCGCCCGCACGTAGCGGCCGATGGCCTGGGCGAAGAACAGCGGGGTGGACGCGCTGGTCGCGTAGACGCCGACCGCCAGCCGCGGCACGTCGACGCCTTCGGACACCATCCGGACCGCGACGATCCAGCGTTCCGAGGACTCGGAGAACTCCTTGATCCGCCCGGACGCCTTCGGGTCGTCGGACAGCACCAGCGTCGGCATCTCGCCGGAGATCCGCTGCAGGATCTTGGCGTAGGCGCGCGCGCTCTCCTGATCGGTGGCGATCACCAGGCCGCCCGCGTCCGGCACGCCCTGGCGCACCTGGGTGAGCCGGGTGTCGGCGGCCTGCAGCACCGCCGGGATCCACTCGCCCGCCGGGTCCAGCGCGGTGCGCCAGGCGCGGGCGTTCTGCTCCGCGGTGAGCGGCTCCCCCAGCCGGGCGGTGAACTCCTCGCCCGCGCTGGTGCGCCAGGACGCCTCGCCGGAGTAGGCGAGGAAGACGACCGGCCGGACGACGCCGTCGGCGAGCGCGTCGGCGTAGCCGTAGGAATGGTCGGCCTTGCTGCGCTGGAAGCCGGAGCCGTCGGGCTCGTAGGTGACGAACGGGATCTGCGAGTCGTCGCTGCGGAACGGCGTCCCGGTCAGCGCCAGGCGCCGCACGGCGGGGGTGAAGGCCTCACGGACCGCGTCACCCCAGGACTTCGCGTCACCGCCGTGGTGGATCTCGTCGAGGATGACCAGTGTCTTGCGGTTCTCGGTGCGGACGCGGTGCAGCGTCGGATGCGCCGCGACCTGCGCGTAGGTGACCGCGACCCCGCGGTAGTCCGAGGACGTGACGCCGGTGGTGTTGCGGAAGTTCGAGTCGATGTCGATCCCGGCGGCCGCGGCCGAGGCCGCCCACTGGTGCTTGAGGTGCTCGGTCGGTGTGACGATCGTGACGGCCTCGATCGTGCGATCCGACAGCAGTTCGGCCGCGATCCGCAGCCCGAACACCGTCTTGCCCGCGCCGGGGGTCGCCACGGCCAGGAAGTCCTGCGGTTTCCGCGTCAGGTACTTCGTCAGCGCGCGGCGCTGCCAGGCCCGCAGCGGCCGCGCGGTCGAATCCTCGGCGGCCGGTGGGGCGCCGAACCCTGATGTGCGCTCCGCGGTCTCCGACAAGTCCGGTTCACCCCCTCCGATAGGCCGTTCATCGGCCGTGACGTGCGAAAACCCCCACTGTGCTACCGGCTTCGATGCCGGTTACGGCGGTGAGGGCACTTCCAGGAGCTTACCTTCCGGGTCCGGCGGCGCAGGGCACCGGCACGGGTGGTGTCGGCCGACACGCCCGGGGATCGTCGTGGTGACGAGCCAAATTCGCGCGAATGGACCATGCTGGACATGTCATGAGCGACGAGGTGAAGGCCGCGCCGGCAAAAGGCAAGGGCAGCCGCAAGGGCCCGCTGCGCCTGATCGCGCGCACGTTCGCCAAGGCGTGGGACGGCAACATCTTCTCCGAGGCCGCCGAAGCCGCGTTCTGGCAGACGCTCTCGCTGCCGCCGCTGCTGCTCGGGCTGCTCGGCAGCCTCGGCTTCGTCGGCGAGTGGTTCGGCCAGGGCGTGGTGTCCGCCGTCCACGACAAGATCATCACCTTCTGCCACACGATCTTCAGCGACAACGCGGTGCGGGAGATCATCGAACCGACGGTCAACAGCATCCTCACCGTCGGGAAGGGCGAGATCGTCTCGGTCGGCTTCGTGATCTCGTTGTGGGCGGGTTCGTCGGCGATGTCGTCCTTCGTCGACGCCATCACGGTTGCGCACGGCCAGTACGGCGTGCGCAACGACGTCTGGCAGCGGATCTTCGCGCTGCTGCTGTACCTGTGCGCGCTGGTCATCCTGGTGGTCGGGCTGCCGCTGCTGGCGATCGGGCCGGACCTGCTGCCGCAGTTCTTCCCGGTGAGCTGGCGCGACACGGTGACCAGCTGGGTCAGCGCGCTGTACTACCCGGTGCTCGGGGTGATGATCGTCCTGGCGCTCACGACGCTGTACAAGCTCGCGCTGCCGAGGCGGCTGCCGTGGCACCGAGGGCTGCCGGGCGCGGTGCTGGCGATGGTGGTGTTCCTGCTCTCCAGCATCGGGCTGCGGATCTACCTGAACTGGATCACCAAGACCGGCTACACCTACGGCGCGCTCGCCGCGCCGATCGCGTTCCTGCTGCTGATGTTCTTCATCGGGCTCGCGGTGGTCGGCGGGGCGTATTTCAACAGCGCGATCCAGGAGCTGTGGCCGGCGAAGCCGACCCGGCGGCAGCGCCGGAAATGGCGCCGGCTGGAGATGGAGCGGGTCAGCGAGAGCATCCGCGCCGACGAGGCGAAACCCTCCTCGGAACGCCTCACGCTCCCCCTGCGCCGTCCGCGCCCCTCGGTCGCGGGCTCTCCTGACCGCACCGGCGACGCCCCCGCCGCGTCGTCCGAGGTCTCCGCACCGTCACCGTCCACAGAGGACGCTCGCCCCGCGCCCCCGGTGCAGGCCGACGACCCCGGCCCCGCTCGCGTCCCCCGCACGGACTGACGTTCCGTGAAGGCCCCCTTCACTACCGTCAGGTCCGTGAAGGACTCCTTCATTACCCTCAGCGCTGTGAAGGGGGCCTTCACGGACCTGCCGAGGCGCGGTCAGGAGTGCTGGAAGCGGTAGGTTTTGCTGTCGAAGGCGATGCAGACGCTCGGCGACATGACGATGACGCGCAGGGTGCCGTCCCGCTCGTCGAAGTCGATGCCCTCGACCTCGAAGTTCCCGCCGCACGCGCTGCGCAGCGGCAGCTGGCCCAGCGAGGTCACGTGCCCGGTGACGTCCGAACCGGAAAGCGGGCCCGCGAGGTCGACCTGCAGCAGCGGTTTCGTGGTGCCGAACAGGCTGCCGTCGGGATCGTCGGACGCGCAGAGCAGCCGGGTCGCGGTGAGGAAGTCGCAGCCCTGGACGTCGCGCACGGAGTGGTCGAGGCGGATCGCCGAGGCGTACGGCAGGTTCTTCGACGCGTCGGGGAACGCCGCGCCGGGCATCGGGTGCACGAGCAGGCGGTCCATCGTGCCCCACTCCCCCGCGACCATCCAGCGCGCGTCGGGCGACACGGCGGCGAAGGAGTTGTTGTTCGCCTCCCACGATTCGAGCGCGTGCCGGTAGTTGGCCCACGAACCGTCCGGGGCCTGCACGCGGAACAGCTTCGCGCCGCGATCGTCCCGCTGGTACGGCTCGACGTACCAGCCCTGCGCCGAGCCGGGGTCGCCGACGTGGTTCCAGCCCTGCGAGGACAGGTCGGCGGGGATCGTCCCGACGCCGGTGTAGCGGATGGTGGTACCCGACGGCCGCACGATGGTGGCCAGGCCCTGGCTTTCGTCGAGCGGCCGCGCCCGGTCCGAGCCGACCTCTTTCCAGCCGGTGACGGCCTGGGCCGGCGAAGGGGCGGCGGTGGCGAGGAGGGCGACCAGGGCGAGCAGGATCGCGGTTCTGCGCATGATGGCTCCGTCCATGCGGGAGGGACTGGCCAGTACTTCTACCAGCCGTCACCGCACAGGACAGCCACCATGTGAAGGATTTTCACCTCTGTTCACCGGGGCTCCCCCGGTGGACAAGATGCCCTTGTTGTGCTCATTAACGCGCCGGGGGGCGGCCCCGCTTTCGAGTCCGGGCCGGGGGGGGGTGGCGGGGGGGGGCGGCC